>JADHMO010000012.1 GCA_016779995.1 Flavobacteriales bacterium | reverse complement strand
ATTAGAAACTGAGCTTTTCACTCTTTGCTTATTAGAGTTCCAATTCTTTTTGGAGCATTGTAAACCAATTGTTGTTTGCAATCGTTTACCGTTATAGCTTATGCTTAAAAGTATATTATCTCTAGTCCCTATGTAAAAATTGACTTTCACATCTCAAAAATAAGTGTTTAACAGTTTGTTTAACACTTTTTTGGTTACCTAGTTATTCACGGATGAACTGAGTTTTTGACAGATTTTATAAAAACTTTAATTTACTAGGTTATATTGTCAATCCTTGTAAATCCTCGTAAACTATTTGGGAGTTCCGTCCAGACCGCTAGAGGGAGTTTGCGCTCCCTTTTTTTATGTCTATTTTTCACCAGTGATTAGGCTTGTAAGCAATTGAATATCAGTTTTTTATAACTTTTCAAACTAATTATTTTTTACCCATTTAAACCCACATAAGCCCATATAAATTGGTGTTTGGTTGACTAAGCGTTGACTAAAACCACATAATTTTGTTGAATGAAAAAAAACTAATTAACTATGGCAACAATTAAGTATGTGTTACAAGGGGATTCTTCTATTTCACTAAATTTATTGGTAGTGATAAGTAGAGTGGGGTGTAATAAAAAACCCCCACTAAAAAGTGAGGGTTTAGAATTTACTGAAGAATCAGTTTATGATTACTTATTCTATCAGAGGTTTTAATAGTGAGGTTGTAAACACCTTTTTGCTCATTAGATAAATCTATTTGAGTATAAAGCTCCCCTAAAGTATTTATAGATTCAAAATAAACTTGCTCTCCTAAGATATTTGTCACTAAAATTTCAGTTTCAGAATCTGAGTTAAATTCAAGATTAAAAATGTTAGATGAGGGGTTAGGGAATATATTTACATCAATTAAATTTTCATTAATTGAAGATATATTTTGACATACTTGTTCACAATCGTTTAAAGTAGAAAATTCACCACTTCCATCTAATGGGTCTACACAAGCATCGTTAACACAATTCCAACTATCTTCAATTATAACTGAACAGTTAGATTCGCATTCTTCTAGAGATTGAAAATTTCCACTTCCGTCAGATAATTCAACACAAGCAAATTCATTATTACAAGACCAAGTGGATTCATTTTCATCACAAATATCTGTTCTTTCTGCTGATCCAATATCTTTTATGTTAACAGGAACTTCTGTATTAACAATTGAACCCTCAAAATTAGGGTCGCCATTGTCGTGTGCTATACTACAATAATCTGCTAAAAGGTAAGGTGTTATTGATGAATTATCATCAATCAATGAAAGATTTAAATCAGAAATACCATCAAAATTAGTTTCAGGTAAATTGTTTAATGAATTACTAAAAATATTATAACCAGAAGCAATTATAGAACTTCCAAATGTAAAGTTAATATGACCAACTATACTATTATAAAAAGTTACAGAGCCTGTCTCCTCAGGCTGCCATTGAATAAGATTTAAACCAATTTCATTTTGATAAAATGTTGAAGATTTAACGCTGATATCAGTTCCAGAACCAAAATAAATTACATTATCATTATTGTAAAATGTAGAATTTTCAATTTCTAAATTACCTCCAAATTGATAAATCATATAATTAAATGAATAAAAACCACCTTGGTTATTACTAAAAAATGACGATTTTATAAAAGTGTTACAATTTTGACATTGTTCGTTATCAATTACTAAACTTAAATTATCATTATCTTTTAAAATACAAGAAACTAAACTTAAGTTATCTATGTCATTTGTTGATAAATTCCCATTGAGTGAACTTTCAATAAAAGTGTAATTATCAACTAGTTCATTTCCATTTAATAGAATATCACAATCAAAAATATTTTTATTAAAATCTAGGCTGTAATTAGCATCATAACTATCCAAAGAAAATGTCATAAAATTGTTTTGTGATCCATTTGATGATATTGTTGAATTATTAATGCTTATTAATTCTAACGCTAAAGATTCAAAATTGTTTATATCGACATTTTCAAGATTTCCCTGACCACGAAATTCTAAAAAACAATTATTAAAGTTAGAATTAGCTATTTGTAAATCAGTAAAAATTTCATAACCTAAGCTAGGGTTAAAATTTAAATTAGAATTGTAAAAAGATGATGAATCTATATTTAAATTTATGTTTTCACCTAGATAATAATAAGACATATTGAGGCCATTTGAATTTGAAATATCAAAATTATTAAATGTTGAGTTAAAAATTTCTAATTTTTCGATTGCTGTATTGGTGATAATCTTTGAATTATTAAATTCTGAATATGAAATTGATATATCAGAGGACCCATTTAATATAAAATCATCTATAAATGTATTTATGTTATTTCCATAGCAAAAACTTAAATCAAAATTTATATTGGGAGAATGTAAATAAAATAATTTACCAGGAATATTTATAAAATTACTATTTTGAATGTTAATATTTATATCGCTATTTTCAGACTGAATTGAAAAGATTTTAGCACTTGATTCAATATTATAGGCATATGAATTTATAAATTGAAAGTCATTGTATATGTGGAAAAAAACAAAATCTTGTAATGAATTAGGATGAATGTCAATACTATCAATTATTAACTCACCGTAAGAAAAAAAGGAGTTATCAAATTTAATCAATGATGATGTTTGGTCATCAGCATTACCAACAATTCTAATGTTGGCATTAGAAGTTAAACTGCTTGATAAAGTAATTGTTTGATTATTAATACTCTCATCAAATCTAATAGTAGTTCCATCAGATGCGTTAATAACTGCATCTCTAAGAGAGCCTGGACCAGAGTCATTAGTGTTAGTAACATAAACAGTTTGTGAAATTCCAATAAATGGAATCAATAAAATAAGTAGAGTAAATAATGTTTTCATAATTGAATAGTTAAGTGCCCTCAAATCTAATAATTTAGTTTGAATGAAATAGTACAATATAAGTACTTATGTAAAGAGCTTAGGAGCTAACTAATAAGTCACTAAGTTTATTGGTAAGTGATAGGATAGAATTAGAAATTTAATATATTTGAATCTAATTATTAAACTTAACCATTATGAATTTCAAATTAATTTTATCAATTCTTTTTATTTCATCTTTTACATTTATGTCTTGTGGTAAAAAATGTGTAGAATGTGCAGATTGCCCTTCAGAAGTTACTTTAGACCAATCAGAAGTATGTGAAAGTGACTTTGATAGTAAAGATGAATATGACCAAACTGTTGCAGTTATCGAGGCCTTTGGTTGTGAATGTAAATAGATTTAAATTAAAACCCTCACTAAAAAGTGAGGGTTTAGAATTTACTGAAGTATCAGTTTTAACTGCAAGTTTAAAATTTCTTTAGAATAGTTGGATTAGACTGAGATGTAATCTAATCTGCAATAATACCATACATTTCACCAATAGTAGTGTTATTAGGACAAAGGTCTGTTGGAAAATTAGCATACCCTATTGAATAACTTCTATTTTCATATAGGCTCCCGTTAAGATATGTTTTTGCATTTACATCTACACATCCATCATTATTTGCATAGTCAAAGTATAATTGCATCATGTAATAAAATGTAGTTCCACTTAATGCTGTGGCAGAAAATGTATTAGTAGTAAATGAAAAACTATTGGAGTTGGCTGTAAAAGATTCACTTCCAGCTTGAGTCATTACATTAAAGGACCTACCATTTCCATTTGTAATATCAAAAATTGTATAAACTAAATTTTCATTCATAGTAACTTCTTCTTCATCACCACAAGAGTAAAAAGTTGAGATAGTTAAAAGGATAAGTAGATAAAAAAATGCTTTCATAATTGAATAGTTAAGTTGCTTCAAATCTAATAATTTAGTTTGAATGAAGTAAATAATTAACAGTTTTGCTAAAAAAAGCTTAGGTAGGCAATTAAGTTTATTAACAGACCAAATTTTCAGCTTTTATATTTAAGAAAGACCAGATGCTCAATTCCTTAACTATTTTGTTGTAAAGTAATTATCAAAATAATCAATAGAAAACTTCTTATAGTTTAAAGTTTTATGTAAGCTGATGAATTCATCTCTAATCCTTTTTCTATTAGCGATTTTCGTTTCGTTAGAATGATTATATATTAGTAAAAATACACTAACAATATCTTCGTAACTGTATCTAATTTCGTCAAAATTAAATAATTTGAAATATTGTTTTTCAAGATTTTTCTCTTTGGTGAACTTGTAATAAAAAGAGCACATTAAAAAATAAATATTCAGATAAAATAACATGTAGTCACTATTGAATATTTGATTTTCATTTTTGAAATAATCTATGACATATTTCATTATTGTAATGTTCTTATCGATGATAGCGATAACAGAGATTTCTAGAAAATAATCAATATTTTTCTTTTCTAAAATATTATGTTTTTCAGAGTAATTATGTAATAAGTCGTTAATATTATCATAATTTTTAGCCATAATTTTCACGGACAATAGACGACTACACAAAACAGGGTGTAAATTTTAGCTAAAAGCCATCTTTTCAAAATTATCTTCAACTTTTTCATTATTTAGATGTTTTTTGAATTCTAAAATAGCTGAAGTAAAAAGCTTAATCTCTTTGTCTCTTGAAGTTTCATTGATGTACTTGGCCCACTCTCCATAGTAGCTATTTATACTACTATAATCAACAAATATTAAGAAGACAATCCTTAGGAAATTGTTATTTTGCAACAACTCTTGATTTACTACATTTTTTTTTCTAAAAATAATTCCAATAGAATTTCCTAAGCTTAAAATTTCATGATATGAAAAGGTCTCATATTGTAATTCTTTCAGATAAAATATATTATTCAAGGCCTTGAATTGTTTATTGTAAATAAGTTCTCTGATAAGTAGAGACAATAAGCTTATATTATCTTCAGAACTTTTTCGAATATCTTTTACTAGTTGATTAAGCTCTTTTTGTTCAGGTTTATTGATGACTTTGTATATTCGATCAGAAATTGTAAGTCTATTTTTGTAAGAATAAGTTTGTATATAGTGTGAGTAACTTTTATAACCATTAAAACGAGCTAAAATATCAAGAGTTTTAGTTCGAGTATTTACATAAGGTGCCAAGCCATAAATTCGACGAATAGTGTTGTAGTTAACGTATTCGTCAATGGTTTCGAGAATAATTTCAGAAAGAAGGTTACAATTACCTAAGCTATTGACTTTAAATTTTACTTTATCCTCGGTATTATTTTTTAATTCATCGAAAAAGTATGTATGCTTAACTTTGTACATTTTAATCGACTTTCATTTTGTTAATGTTATCGATTAAATTTCTTCTTTCATCTTTACTTAAAATAGAAACATTTATGCGATGCTTATTTTTTGTTTTGATTGTTATCAAAAGACTTTTTTTGAGACCTAGAAAGCTTGATTTATCTTTGACGCTAATTGTAGGAAGCTTTGGAATTTGAATGGTCTTTGTTTTATCTTTAGAAAACCATAAAAATACATTAGTAGATTTTATTTTCAATAAATCCTCATCAGAGTAAATAGTGATTTTATAAATTCCAACGATTGATAGTATGGCTGGTATAAGGGTGGGTAAAATCAGTAATATTATATTACTTTTAATGTTAGTACTTATCATTCCATTGGTATTAATCAGTATAATAAAAGATAATACATAAAATGCTAGTATTTGATAATACAAAAGCATTAAAAATAAAATTTTAACTTTTGAGCTAAGGTTTTTTTTCATAAAATATTAACAACTATAAATAAAATATTAAAGTATGTTATTGTTTAGACGCAATTTGAGAATACTATATTAGAATAATATATGTCGAAAGCAAGTACCTATTTAGTACAAATTATAAAAAAAAATAAAAACAACACTTTTCTAGTGTAGAAATATGGTTTTATGAATAGAAAGTGAAACTGTTTTTGCTGAAATTATATAAATAGCCTTAGGTAAATTGCTCAAATCAATTCTATGTTTGTAAGAATTTGTTTGTGTTTGTACGTCTTGAAAAACAATTTGACCGATATTATTAGTAATTTTAATTTCTACATCTTCAATTGATGTTAGGCTAAGGTTTACATTAAAGACCTTTTGAGATGGATTGGGATAAACATGGAATACATAATCTTGATTCGCAATTCGATTAGATCCAAGTGTATAAAATTCTAAAGCTGTAAATGGTGTAGCCCAAGACGTACCATTACTACCACATGCTCCTCTAATTCTCCATGAATAATTACCTGTTGTTAGACCGAATTTGGTTTTTGAATTTGAGTAAGCTGATACATCATTCCATGCCCATGTTTGTCCTGTTGTAAGATTGTTAAGCTCTAAAAAATAATGGTCTGGATAGCCGTTAGTAGGGGTGTCCCATAACATTGTAATAGTCGTATTTGCTGCATTGGATGTAGTTGACAAATTATAAGGTGTTTTGTCACAAATATCTTCAGTAGTGAAAGAACTATACTCTCCCCAAGATGAGTGATACATTAAGTCAGAATTTCCAAATTCATCAACATTGCCAGTACACCACGCTTTGGTATGCCATTCGTAATTGGTATTAGCCTCAAAATTACCTTTTAGCACGTTGATACTATTACTACCATTAACATACCTATATTCTGATGTTCCTACTTTTCGAATTTTGCCTTTAGATTGCCATATATCAAAATCACCATTTGGAGAATCTGCTGTGAGTGTCACCCAATTGGCTTCCGTAACCACAGCTAAGTTTTCAAGGTTAGGACAGTTAGGGAGTGTAATGAAATTGGCTATCTGTGACCACGCCGATTGGCATATTACATTACCTTCATCATCTATTACTCTAGCTCTAATAGACCAGTCGTAATTTGTATTGGCTTGTAAGAAGTAGCGAGTCCTAGAAGTCCCACTATATGGATTTGTATTTTGTGTTCCTGCAGTCATAACCGTCCAAGAGCTACTGCCAGTGGGTCTGTAACGAATCATATAATAGGAGGGGAGCTCTTGAGGTTGACTCCAATTGAATTGCACTCTGTTGTGAATGATATTGTCAACATATAATCCACTAGGCACATAGTCACAAGGGCTATCTTCGATAATGCAACTACTATCATCTAAAGTTGCATCAGGATTATAATTAGATGCTAAAGGATTCGTACAGCCACTAATGTATTCACAGCTACCATCATTAAAATAAGCATTAGGATTGTAATTGGTAGCAATTTCATCAGTACAACCTAAATAACAACAAATACAAGAGCCGTCATCGACTGTTGCTTGGTCATTATAATTAATGGAATTAGGGTCTGTACAACCTTGAATGATAATGTCACAAGGAAAGTAATGTTGTCCTAAATCAGACCAATCGTTATTTGGTAATACTTGCCATTCAGAATTTTCGGCAGTACTTCCAGAAGATGCTGTCCAATCTTCGTTTCCTTGACTAACAGAACACTTTCTAACTAGAGTGTGGTCTTTTGTAGCATTAGAAACTCCAGCTACTGACCAGCCATTTCCTGGGTCACCGTTCCAATCGCCAATTCTATCTACTACGGTATATCCACCAGCTGATGGGCTTGTGTTAGTTGAGGGCTGATTTCCATATACTAAAGCTATACCATCATCTCCATTACTGAGGTGTGTGGTGGTCATATCAGCAACAGCTAAAATAGCAGCATCAGAATAGGGGTGAGCTACAATGAAAACGCCATTGGCAGGAACAGATGAGCCAGTATCAAAATAGTGCCAAGAATCATACACTCCTACTTGAGTAGGAGCATTTACCACTAGTGCCATAGCGTAATTTTCTAGACTAACTGCCGATGATGTAGGATTGTAGATTTCGAGGTATTTGTTATTGGAAGAACCTTCGGCATATTCAGAGAAAAACAGCACCATATTATCATTGCCAGTATCGTAGGCGCAAGAACCATCATCGGTAATTGCATCAGGATTATAATTGAGTGCTAAAGGGTCGGTACAACCGTTAGTATAAACCAAACTTATACCCACAGGCATGTGGTCGGTAATAAATGCATCGTAGGAACTAAAACCACCACTAATATAATTATCTACTGGTATGGTAGTAACATCACTTTCGCCAGAGTTAAACTCATCAAAAAGCTCATTGGTAATGAGAATGTGGTCAATATGACTTGGCCAGTTTGGAAAAGAAAAATTCTGAGGATTTCCTGTTGCAATGCTCATATCAGCAAACAGGTAATTATCGCTATCGTCAATGAAATTTTGAAAAACATTATCGTCAGTATTATCGTCCAATTCATCGTTGTAATCACCAATAACCAATACATTTTCACTAGATAAATTATTGTCTATATAGGATTTAATATGGTTTAGGGCAACTAACCTTCTGTTTTCCTCATCTGATGAATCTGAGGTGTTCAGGTTGCCGTCACCACAGCATTTAAGGTGTACATTAATGATATAATACTCAATGTTGTTTTTTTCTACATGTATCAAATAAGGAGGTCTTCCAGCGAAAGCATAACTATAAGTGCTAGAAGATAGTATGGCATACTCATCAATAACGCTAACATCATTTTTGACTGCAAAAGCCATATTTATACCTCCATAGTTAGCATCTAGCACATAGCCGGTATAGCCCGATGTAGATTCCATCATAGTATTGAAAGCCGATATATTGTTTATTTCTTGAAAACCGATGATTTCTGATTCTAGTTCAACGATAATGTCAGAAACATAATTCTCAGTCGTACCATCTACTTTAGGAAAGCTTTCCAAATTCCAAGTAATGACATCGAAAGTATTGTCATTACCAAAGCCTAAGTTACTCAATGATTGAGCATAGTTAGTTATGTAAAATAAAAGGAGTACAACTATGAATAGACTTCTATTGAAATGAACCATAAAGGATAAAGATTATTAAAAGGCTAATTTAATAAGAATATTCGTAGTTATTAGTATAGCTTTAAATTGTAAATTTGCCCTATGCGTAAAACCTTAATACTTCTATTTCTTTTTGTTTCAACGTTTACATTTTCTCAAAGTTTATCTGACCTCGTTTTTGGTGCTGAAGGTTCTTTTGAAGTAGTCACGTGGAATCTAGAATTTTTCCCAAAAAACAAGCAAACTACTATTGATTCGACTTCGGTAGCTATGGCTGCTATGCAAGCTGATGTTTATGCTTTACAAGAGATAAATGACGAAGAAGCTTTTCAGGAACTAGCTAATAGCTTAGAAGATTATACAGGCTACATTATACCCAATAATTACAATAATTTAATTCTAGCCTATTTAGTACACAAAGATGTAGAAGTCATTTCTCATTATTCTATCTTAAATTCCAACCAATACTCCAATAATTTTGCAGGCAGACCACCCTATTTAATAGAGCTTAGTTTTAGTGGTATGACCTTTTATATCATAAACATACACCTCAAATGTTGTGGTGATGGTACATTAGACGAATCGGACTCAGGCGATGAAGAAACTAGAAGACGAGCAGCCAGTAATGCCATAAAATATTATATAGACAACAACCTCTCAGATAAAAATGTTCTCATAGTAGGAGATTATAACGATTTGATAGAAGATAACATCAGTAACAACGTCTTTCAATCCTTTATAGACGATAGCGAGAATTATCTGTTTACTGATACACCAATTTTGGATTTTCCTACTTCACAATGGTCTTTTCCTTCTTGGCCTTCACACCTAGACCACATAATCATTACTAATGAGCTTTTTGATGAGTTTAATAACGCATACAACTATGTGACAACCATGAATATGGCGCAATACTTTAGTAATGGTTTTTATGGTTACGACAACTGCATCTCTGACCATTTGCCAGTAGGCATACGACTATGGCCATACACCTCAAATATTGATGACAAAGAGGCCAAGCCCAACCAACTTAAGGAGATAAGAAACCTTGAGGGAAAGACTATACAACCTACATCTAATCAGCTACAATTTCTGATTTATAAAAACGGTTCAGTTGAAAAAAACATCACTTTAGACTAAATATGAATTTAAAAGGTAAACACATACTTCTGACTGGCGGTAGTCTAGGAATAGGCAAAGAAACAGCCAAAATTTTAGTACAAAAAGGAGCGAAAGTTTTGATTACGGGACGGTCTGCTCAAAGACTTGAAGAAGCTGCTAAATATACGGGAGCTCAAACCCTAGTTTTTGACATTTCAGACCAAGAAAATATTTCTGATAACGCTCAACAATGTATAGAAGCTTTAGATGGTAAAGTAGATGCTTTGATTAATAATGCGGGAATAGGTACTTTTCAGAAAATAGAAGAAGTTACTTCATCTGATTTTGAACAAATTTTCAATACCAATGTTTTTGGACTGGCTTTATTATCAAAATCCATCATATCGGTAATGAAAGAACAAGAGAGTGGTACTATTATCAATATTGGTTCTTCGGCTAGTGTAAAAGGTTTTGCTGGAGGAAGTGTCTATGCCGCTTCTAAATTTGCTGTCAGAGCCTTAACACAATGTTGGCAAGCAGAATTGCGACCATTTAATATACGCGTTTGTCAGTTGAATCCTAGCGAAGTAACTACGGCTTTTTATAACCAAGAACGTCAAGAAAGGGCAGAAGTGCACAA
The DNA here is from genome assembly GCA_016779995.1 of Flavobacteriales bacterium. NCBI lineage: Bacteria > Pseudomonadati > Bacteroidota > Flavobacteriia > Flavobacteriales > Flavobacteriales bacterium. The sequence continues at coordinate 39,455 of JADHMO010000012.1, read as the reverse complement.
CAAACTATCTCCTAAAGAAATAGCACATTCTATTTTGTCCGTTTTGGAGATGGAAGATAAAGGTTTCATTACGGAGCTTAACGTATGGGCAACTAATCCGTTTTAGAATTTACTTCTCTTTATCAAAAAAAGCGTCTAGTGTGGTTTTTAGCCCTTTGTAGGCAAAGAAAAATAAGCAAAGGATAAAGAATATACCAAGCCCCTTTAGAAATAAATTATCTTTACTATCGGCTATGTATAAGGTCATGGCAGCAGTGAAGATGAAGAATATGGACATGGATATCCACATCATACCATTGGCTAATTTTTGTTTATCCATTGTTTTGGTGTTTTTCAATGGCAGCACGTACACTACCACATTCGTTTAATAATTCTTTGGCAAGTTCGTAATCTAAACCCGTTTGTTGAGCAACCATTAGAGTTCCTCTGTCCACCAATTTGTTATTGCTCAATTGCATATCCACCATTTTATTTCCTTTGACACGTCCTAGCTTAATCATTACAGAGGTGGAAATCATATTCAGGACTAATTTTTGGGCTGTACCTGCTTTCATTCGTGTTGAGCCTGTTACGAATTCGGGCCCTACCACTACCTCAATGGGGTGATGAGATACTTTAGATAAAGCAGAGTCTGCATTACAACAGATACAAGCCGTAAGTATCTGATGCTTATTGCATTGTTCTAAGCCCCCAATAACGTAGGGTGTTGTGCCAGATGCAGCAATACCAATAACCGTATCTAAGTCATTGATTTGGTATTCTTTCAAATCTTTCCAAGCTTGTTGCTTATCGTCTTCAGCAAATTCTACAGCTTTACGGATAGCCGAATCGCCACCAGCTATAATACCAATAACCCAATCGTGTGGTACACCAAAAGTAGGAGGGCACTCAGAAGCATCTACAATGCCTAGTCTTCCAGATGTTCCTGCACCAATATAAAATAAACGACCACCTTGAGCCATTCTAGAGTATATGGCATCAACCAAAGGTTCTAACTTAGGAATAACTCTTTCAACGGCAAGTGAAACCCCTTTGTCTTCTTGATTGATTCCTTTTAAAAGACTAAGTGTATCCATCTTATCTAGATGGTTGTGATTGGAATCTTGCTCGGTTGTTTTGTTCATTTATAGTGTTGGATATTGAGTAGGGTTGTGGTCGTGCATTATGGCATAAACACTTTCAAAAATATCGTCTGCATTGGGTTTAGAGAAGTAATCGCCATCTTCGCCATAGGCTGGTCTGTGGTCTTTTGCAGATATGGTTTTAGGCTCACTATCTAAATAAAAATAGCCTTTTTGTTCTTCTAATACTTTTTGCATCATGTAGGCCGTAGCACCTGCCGAAACATCTTCATCTATAAATACAACTTTATTGGTCTTTTTCAAACTTTCTACAATGGAGTGCTTAATGTCAAAAGGCAATAGAGATTGTACATCTATTACTTCACACGAAATTTCTACTTTTTCTAATTCTTTGGCAGCTTCAGAGACTAATCGCCAAGTAGAGCCATAAGTTACTAAGGTAATGTCACTCCCTTGTTTTGTAATTTCTGGAATACCTACAGGAATGGTAAATTCTCCTAAGTTAGCAGGTAATTTCTCTTTGAGTCGGTAGCCGTTCAAACATTCTATGACAATAGCTGGTTCATCACTAGCTAAAAGGGTGTTGTAAAAACCAGCCGCTTTAGTCATATTTCTAGGGACTAATACATGCATACCTCTTAGACCGTTAAGCATCATACCCAAAGGCGAACCAGAATGCCAAATACCTTCTAGTCGATGTCCTCGTGTTCTAATGATAAGGGGTGCTTTTTGTTGCCCTTTAGTTCTGTAATGTAGAGTTGCTAAATCGTCAGATAAGCCTTGAAAGCAATACAATAAGTAGTCTAAATATTGAATTTCAGCAATCGGTCTCAGCCCTCGCATAGCCATACCAATACCTTGACCCAAAATAGTAGCTTCTCTAATGCCTGTATCCGATACTCTTAATTCGCCAAATTTTTGTTGTAAACCTTCCAACCCTTGATTAACACCACCAATCTGACCGCTATCTTCGCCAAAAATCAGTACCTCAGGCTTATCAGCCAAAATACGTTCGAAGTTATCTCTTAAAATGACTCTAGCGTCCACTTCTTCAGATTGTTCATTGTAAGTAGGGCTAACTTCTTTAACTTTAAGAATAGATTGTTCAGATTGACTGTATAGGTGTGAACTGTATCTTTCTTGGTTTTGTGTATTCCAATCCGATAGCATTTGCTTAAGCTGTGCCTTAGCATTGGTGTCTTCACCTCTAACAATACGTAAGGCGGAACGAATAGCACCAAAAATATTTTTTCTGTGGGGGTTTAGTTTAGCATCAAATTCTAATTGTTCTTTAATAGGCTTTATAAACACACCATTTGGACTTTCATCTATTAGCTTATCCAATAAGACAACAGCCTGATTGAGTTCTTCAAGGATAGGATTCTGATAGGCTTTCCAAGCCATATTTTTTTGTTTAGAAACCTCTTTTTTGATATCGGCTCTCATTTGTGTTAACTCATCGTCTGATGCAATAGAATTGGCAATTAACCATTCTTTAAATAACTCTATACAATCGTAATCGTTTTCCCATTGAAGCCGCTCTTTCGACTTATATCTTTCGTGAGAGCCAGAAGTAGAATGACCTTGTGGTTGAGTCATTTCAGTAACGTGTACCAAAACAGGTAGGTGTTCTTTTCTAGCTAATTTTTCAGCTTTTTCATAAGCTTCTATCAGAGCAGGGTAGTCCCAACCCTTAACTTTAATTATTTCAAAACCTTTATCTTTTTTATCTCTTTGAAAACCCTTTAGAATTTCAGAAATATTTTCTTTAGTGGTTTGGTGTTTGCTATGTACAGAAATACCATAACCATCGTCCCATACGGAAACAACCATAGGTATTTGTAGTACACCAGCGGCGTTAATGGCTTCAAAAAAATGTCCTTCTGAAGTTGAGGCATTGCCAATAGTACCCCAAGCAATTTCATTGCCATTTTTAGAAAAACTCGTCCATTCTTTTAGCAACTTATTTTCTCTAAATACTTTGGAGGCTTGTGCCAAACCTACCAATCGAGGCATTTGTCCAGCAGTACACGAAATATCAGATGCAGAATTGTATTGCTCAGTCAAATTCTTCCAGCTACCATCTTCATTTAAGGACTGAGTAGAAAAGTGAGCTACCATTTGTCGTCCACCAGATTGTGGTTCGGCATCAATATCGGCGTGACCGTACAAAGCAGCAAAAAATTGTTGTACTGTTAATTCGCCGAGTGCCATCATGAGCGTTTGGTCACGGTAATATCCTGAGCGAAAATCGCCTTTCTTGAAGCATCTTGCCAAAGCAATTTGGGCTAACTCTTTACCATCGCCAAAAATACCAAAGCTACCTTTACCAGAAAGAACTTCTCTACGACCCATCAAACTCATCTCTCTACTTTCACAAGCTATTTTATAATCTCTTAAAACAGAAGATTTAAAATCATTGAAAGTCAGTTCTTGAGTATCGGATTTCTTAGTAGCCATAAATCTTGGGGTTTGATGAGGCGAAATTAAGAAAAAAATGAGGATTTAGAAGAGTAGTCCTAAAATGACAAATGCACCAAAAATAATAGAGGCAATTCCATTTGTAGTAAAGAAAGCTAAATTGACTTTAGAGAGGTTTTTTTCTGATACCAAACTGTGTTGGTAGAACAGTAATAATGTAAATATTACGAAACCTATCCAATACAAATATTGGGTTTCTAATAGTTGTCCTGCGTAAAATAAACTAGCTGCTGTAACAAGGTGTAAAAAACGACTCAACAGGAGTGCATTTTTTCGACCTAAGGCTACTGGAATTGAATGTAATTGATGTGCGCTATCAAATTTATCATCTTGCAAAGAATAGATAATGTCAAAACCTGCTACCCAAAATAGCACTGCAACAGAAAATAATAGAGGTACTAATGAAAATTGAGCCGATACTGCTAGAAATGCACCTATTGGAGCTAATGATAATCCTAGACCTAATACTAAATGACATAAGGCCGTAAACCGTTTGGTATAACTATATCCTAAAATAACCAATAAGGCAATGGGCGAAAGGTAAAAACAAAGTGTATTGATAAAGTAGGTTGTAGCTACAAAAGCTAAACTGTTAAAAATAACAAATAGTAAAGCCGATTTTGGCTTAATTGTACCGTTTGGAATTTCTCGAACTTGTGCTGTCCTAGGGTTGTCCAAATCTATATCTCTGTCGATGTAACGATTGAACGCCATAGCTGCTGAACGAGCAAATAGCATACATAAGAGTACATAAATTAAAGTGTGCCATTCAAAACCATACTCCTTACTGGCTAAAAAGAAACCAATTAGAGCAAATGGTAAAGCAAAAATAGTATGACTAAACTTGATAAGTGATAAGTAATTTTTAAAGGTAGCCATAGTTAAATTATTTAGCCCAAACGGTTCTGTATAGTAATTGTTTGTCATCGGCATTTTCTAGCTTTTGTAGCTGATAAATAGGGTAGTAGTGACCACATTCTAAATCCATTTCACTAATGCCAAATCGTTTCTTTATTTTAATGCTCACTGTTCCTGTGCTATCACTAAGTAAGTCATTCATTGTTTTGTCTTTGGTTTCAATACCATTAATACTCATTACTTCATCATCAACAGCAATGCCATTAGCATCGGCAATACTGTTATTTTGAACTTTTTTAATGATGTGTTTACCATTATCTACTATGGATATAAAACCAAACTTATCGGCGCTTAAGTTGGGGTTATTAATTTTTACCAATTCAAAGCCAACAACCTCTAGGGCTGATTTTAAACTGTTTGTATAATCTTCTATTCCATAAATGTGATTGCTGAACACTTCACTTACTTTCAAGCCACCGTACTCAACACAAAGTTGTTGAAAGTCATCTTCTGTATATCCAGTAATTGAATACTCATCATACAATCGTTTCATGACATCATTGAGTGAATATTTGCCGTCAGAATTTTCTATGATAAATAAATCAATCATCAGCATATTCAAAGCGCCATCAGCATAAATGGAAGTTTTTCTATTGGGTATTCCTAGAGAATAGCCGTCTAGCCATGAATCAAAACCACTATCAGCAACTGACATATTGTGTCTACCATCGTTTTCATAATGACGTTTTAGGTTTTCATCTTGAGTTTTTAGAAATTGTTGCCAATTAAATACACCACTTCGTTTTAACATCAAATCTCCCATGTAGGTAGTTACCCCTTCAGCCACATAGCCTAGTCTTGAGTAATTTTCCTTGCTGTAATCATAAGGCAACATCTCCTTTGGTCGAATAGCCTTGATGTTCCAGGTGTGATACAATTCGTGAGAACAAATGCCTAAAATGTTGTCGTATTGTTTTTCAAAAACATCTTCGACATTACCCATCAAGATAACAGTTGAATTGGTATGCTCTACTCCATGATAACTTCTGTAAGGGGTGATTTGAAACAAAAAATGATAATCATTGACAGGTAAGCTGCCAAAATTTTTGACTTGCTCAATAGTAAAAGCCTTGAAGTCAGCGGATAATTTATCTAGCTTAGGATGGCAAGGTCCTTGAATCCATATATGGTAAGTAACACCTTCTACTTCGTAACTGACGTATTGCATACTGTTTGAAGCAATAAAGGGAGATTCCGCCAATACATCAAAATTTTCGGCTACAAGTGTGCCGTTATTTTCTTTAATACCACAAGCAATTTGATAGTCATTTGGTATATCTAGTTCAAGACTATATTTTTCATTTTCTCTCCCTACTACATACATACAGCAGTTTACTGGATTGACGTACAACTGGTTTTGGTCTAAATACGATGAACCAGCATCAAGAACATTTGCATAATAGTTGTAGGTAATGGTCACTTCTTCAACACCATCACAGGCGACTTCCCAAAGGTCTTTAGTAATTTTTCTGAATGGTATTTCATTTCCATTTTCATCAAAAGCGTTCCATTTTTGGATGTTTTTTGCAAAGTCTGCTAACTCATATCTACCGGGTCTCCAAGCTGGAAGTTGAAATGAAAGTGATTTTTCGCCTCTAGTCTTGACTTTTAAATCAATATCAATGAAGTGTTTGTGTGCATTTTTGTATGAAAATAGATATTCAATCATAGTGCCAAAATTAAGTTTCAAAGATACGTTTTCTTAGTTGAAAACTCTGTTAATAAAGTTGAGCCATTTAGAAGTGATTTTGAATAGTCTTTTTTAATTTTACAATCCTTTTTTATAACACCAAGAACTAAAGCTAATCAATGGCAGAAAATCAGTATACAGAAGACAACATTCGTTCCTTAGACTGGAAAGAGCATATCCGTCTTCGCCCTGGAATGTACATTGGTAAGCTAGGAGATGGCTCATCTGCTGATGATGGTATATATATCCTTATCAAAGAAGTCATCGATAATTCCATTGATGAGTATGTGATGGGTAATGGAAAAACTATTGAAGTTTCTATCCGAGATAAAAAAGTCACTATAAGAGATTATGGTCGTGGCATACCTCTAGGAAAAGTTATCGATTGTGTATCTAAAATAAATACAGGAGCTAAATACGATTCTAAAGCCTTTAAAAAATCAGTTGGACTGAATGGTGTAGGTACTAAAGCTGTTAATGCACTTTCTAGCTATTTCAAAATTCAAAGTGTTAGAGAAGAACAAAGTAAACTAGCAGAATTTGAAAATGGTGTTATCATCAATGATGCACCAATTGAAAGTACTTCTAATAGAAAGGGTACTAAAGTTACTTTTATTCCTGACAATACCATTTTTGGTAATTTCCGCTTTCTTAATGAGTATGTGGAAAAAATGCTTTGGAACTACTGTTACCTTAATCCAGGTTTAACTATAATTTATAATGGAGAGAAGTTCTATTCTGAAAATGGACTTAAGGATTTATTAGACCAAAATATCGACTCTAAAATTGTTTATCCCGTTATGCATCTAAAGGGAGAGGACATTGAGGTGGCAATGACACATTCACAAAAGGGTTATGGCGAACAATATTTTTCATTCGTAAATGGTCAGCACACCACCCAAGGAGGTACACATCAAGCGGCTTTTAGAGAGGCTGTTGTTAAGACTGTAAGAGAGTTTTACGGCAAAAATTTTGATGCCGTTGATATCCGCCAAAGTATTGTTGCGGCAGTGAGTATAAAAGTTATAGAGCCAGTCTTTGAATCCCAAACCAAAACAAAATTAGGTTCTAATGAGATAGGTCCAGGAATGGTGACTATTAGAACCTTTGTTAATGATTTTATCAAAACGCAATTAGATAATTATCTTCACAAAAACCCTCAGACGGCAGAGTTGTTTTTGAAGAAAATTATTGAAGCAGAAAAAGAAAGGAAAGCACTAGCAGGTGTTCGTAAGTTGGCTAAAGAACGTGCTAAAAAAGCTAATTTACACAACAGGAAACTTAGAGATTGTCGGATCCATTTCAATAATGAGAAAAATGATAGAAGATTAGAAACTACGTTATTCATTACAGAGGGAGATTCAGCAAGTGGTTCTATCACCAAAGTAAGGGATGTGAATACACAGGCTGTTTTTAGCTTAAAAGGTAAGCCTTTAAATTCTTACGGACTTACCAAAAAAATAGTCTATGAAAATGAAGAGTTTAATCTACTACAAGCCGCTTTAAATATTGAGGATGGCCTAGAGGGATTGAGGTACAAAAATGTAGTTATTGCTACTGATGCCGATGTTGATGGTATGCATATTAGACTGCTGTTGATTACATTCTTTTTGCAATTTTTTCCAGAGCTTATCAAGGACGGTTATTTATACATTCTTGAAACTCCATTATACAGAGTTAGAAATAAAAAAGAAACTATCTATTGTTATTCTGAGGAGGAAAGGGTTAATGCTTTAGAAAAACTAGGAAGAAGCCCTGAAGTAACACGATTTAAGGGCTTAGGTGAAATATCGCCTAATGAGTTTAAGCATTTTATAGGAAAAGACATGAGGCTTGAACCAGTAATCATTGGTAAAAAAATGAATATTGAAGACATGCTTTCTTTTTACATGGGCAAGAATACGCCAGAAAGACAAGAATTTATTATCGAAAATTTAAGAGTTGAAAAAGATATTAGTTATGAATAATAATAAAGACATTTTTTCAAATGATAATAAACTCTTTTTGATAAAGAGTATTTATTTAATTATGCTAGTGTCATACTTTATTTTTTTTGTTTTTCTATGTTTTACTAATGGCAGTATCCGCTATTTTCTTCAACAAAATATGTTATATATTTTATTACCTATGGCTCTACCATTATTATTGTCATTAGTAGGCTTAAATGATTTTAAAATTGAAAAAAATGCTGAACACTTGAAAATTTACTCCAGTTGTATTTTTATGAGTGAATTTTCTGAAAACTATAGAGAGAAAATTATAGTCAACATCAAAGAACCATTTGAAAATAATATTTCTACATCCCATTTTGGATTAAGAAAATCTTTAGTTGTCAGACAAATGATAAAAAATAAATCAGTGAAAAGTAAAGTTAACATATCTCTTTTATCACGAGCAGAGCAAGAAGATTTAAAACAAAAATTAAATTTTAGCAAATAGTGGAAAATAATTCAGAACATAACAATTTGCCACAAGACATTTCTCACGTCAATGGAATGTATAGGAATTGGTTTTTGGACTATGCTTCTTATGTTATTTTAGAACGTTCTGTCCCCTTAATTGAAGATGGTCTTAAGCCAGTACAAAGACGTATTCTTCATGCTTTAAAAGACTTAGATGATGGCCGTTTTCATAAAGTTGCCAATGTAGTAGGTCATTCTATGAAATACCACCCGCATGGAGATGCTTCTATCTACGATGCTATGGTTCAAATCGGTCAAAAGGATATACTTCTTGACTTACAAGGAAACTGGGGAAATACCCTGACTGGAGATAGTGCAGCGGCAGCTAGATACATTGAAGTAAAACTATCCAAATTTGCACTAGAAGTAGTGTACAATGCCAAGATTACAGAGTTTACTCCATCGTATGATGGGAGAGGAAAAGAACCTGTCGCTTTACCTGTCAAATTCCCATTATTATTAGCTCAAGGTGTTGAAGGTATAGCAGTAGGTTTATCGACAAAAGTATTACCCCACAACTTCAATGAATTAATTGATGCCTCGATTAAAATTTTAAAAGGTAGCAAACCCAAAATATATCCAGATTTTCCAAATGGTGGACAAGCAGATTTTTCTAACTATAATGACGGTAAGCGAGGAGGAAAAGTCAGAGTCAGAGCTAGAATTTCAGTTTTAGACAGTAAGACACTTAAAATTAGTGAACTACCGCATGGAACCACAACAGTTTCTTTGATAAACTCTATTCTCAAAGCTAACGATAAAGGAAAAATTAAGATTAAAAAAATAGATGATAATACTTCTGAAGGTGTCGAAATTTTAGTCTATTTACATCCAGGAATTTCACCAGACAAAACTATCGATGCCTTATATAGTTTTACAGATTGTGAATTAGCCATTTCCCCATTAGGCTGTGTTATTGACAGAGACACTCCACGTTTTATGGGAGTTAGTGAGATGCTACAAGTATCGACACAGAATACCCTTGAGTTGTTAAAAAAGGAGTTGGAAATAAACCTTAAAGAGCTACAAGAAAAATGGCATTTTTCCTCTTTAGAAAAGATATTCATTGAAAATCGTATCTACAGAGATATTGAAGAATGTGAAACCTGGGAATCTGTAATCCAAGCCATTGACAAAGGACTTAAACCTTTTACTACTCATCTTCTTAGAGAAGTAACTCAGGATGATATCGTTAGACTTACAGAAATAAAAATTAAGAGAATATCAAAGTTTGATAGCTTTAAAGCAGATGAGGATATTCTAAAACTTGAGGAGCAAATTGCAGTCATTAAAAATCACTTGGCTAATCTAGTCGATTATGCGGTTGATTATTTTAAAAATCTGAAAAAGAAATACGGTGAACACAGGGATAGAAGAACAGAAATAAAAACTTTTGATAATATTATTGCGACCAAAGTTGTTGCTAAAAATCAAAAACTTTACGTCAATAAAGAAGAAGGATTCATCGGCACTAGTATGCGTAAAGATGAATTTGTTTGTAATTGTTCTGATATCGATGAAATAATAGTATTTAGAAAAGATGGTAAAGTCGTAGTTACCAAGGTTGATAAAAAGACCTTTGTTGGTAAAAATATCATACACGTTGCTGTGTTTAAGAAAAAAGATGATAGAACTACTTACAACATGATTTATACCAATGGGGTTACTAAAAACTCCTACATGAAGCGTTTTCACATCACTAGCTCAACAAGAGACAAAGAATATGACCTTACCAAAAATGGAAAAGGGGAAGTCATTTACTTTTCTGCAAACCCAAATGGTGAAGCTGAAAAAGTTACCGTTCACTTAAGAGCATTACAGCGTCTAAAAAAGCTAAAAATTGATATCGATTTTTCTGAATTAGCTATAAAAGGTAAGCTATCTATGGGTAACCTTGTTTGTAAAACCCCCATCAAAAAAATTGAACTTAAAGAAGAAGGCGTATCAACATTATCTGCTAGAAAAATTTGGTTTGACGATGTGATAAATAAACTGAATATAGAAGAAAGAGGTAAGTATTTAGGCAAGTTTGAAGCAGATGATAAAATACTTGTTGTTCAAAAATCTGGTGTTTTACAACTCATCAACTTCGATTTAGGTAGACATTTTAATGATGATATTTTACTAATTGAAAAGTGGAAAAAAGAAAGACCGCTTACAGCAGTTTACTTTGACAATGCCAAAGACTGTTACTATGTAAAGCGATTTCTCGCCGTTAATAATGACAAAGCAACTTCTATAATCAGTGATTCTAAAGGTTCATTTTTAGAAATTATTACTTCACATCCTGCTCCTGAATTGGATATATCTTTCATTAAAGAAAGAGGTAAAGAAAGGAAAGAAGAAAATATCATTTTAAACGATTTTATTGCCATTAAGGGAGAAAATGCTCAGGGTAACAAATTGAGTTCTAAAAAAGTCCATAAACTCACTTTAATTGAGAAAGAAATCGAAGAAGAAGTTGTTGTTGATGATGTTAGTGCTTCAGAATTATCCGATGAAAAAAATGAGTCAGAACCAATAGAAAATGAAACAGATTCTGAAACTAAAATTATAATTGACGAGGATAGTACTGACAATCAGTTTAAACTTGAGCTTTAAATAGCTCAATTCCTTTTTGAAGTATATTTGTACCAAACTGCACATTATGAAAAAGCTATTAATTCTACTAATTCTAACCTTTTCCTTTTCTGTTTTTTCACAAAGTAGTAGCAACATATCTCTTGTTGGTTCTTTAGATTATCCAGGTACGAAAGGTAATGATGTTTGGGGCTATGTAGATTCTACTGGTACTGAGTATGCTTTGGTAGGACTGCAAAATGGTTTTTCAGTGGTAAATTTATCAGTCCCATCTAATCCTACAGAATCATTTTTCATTCCAGGAGTTCAATCCATTTGGAGAGATATTAAAGTATGGGGGCATTACGCTTATGTTACTGCCGATGAAGGCTCAGATGGTCTGTTAATTGTTGACTTGAACGATATGACTGGGGGTACATACCTGTATACAAATAATGATTACTCAGGCAATTTTATGTTCTCAAAAGCCCATAACATTTATATAGATGAATTTGGTAAAGCCTATATATTTGGAGGTAATGTAGGTGGAAGTTCTCAAAACAATGCTGGTGCGCTTATTTTAGATGTAACTGACGTTTCTTTAGAACAAGGTAATATTGTGTTGCCAGAAATTTTAGGCTTATTCGATGACTTCTACTTACATGATGGTATGGCTCGTGGTGATACCCTTTGGGGCTCAGCAGTTTATGAAGGTTACTTTTTTGCTATAGATGTTTCAAACCCTTCAAATCCAGTAATTTTTAATGATAGTCTAGCCTTTCATGAAACGCCTAACGCCTTTACTCACAACTGTTGGATTTCTGATGATGGTAAAACCTTATTTACTACTGATGAGAAAAGTGGTGCATACATAGCGGCATATGATGTTTCAGACTTGAGTAATATTCAAGAGATTGATAGAATTCGTTCATCTCCAGAAATAGCTACAGTTATTCCACATAACGTACATGTTTACGGGGATTTTCTCGTCACTTCATATTATAGAGATGGTATAGTTATACATGATATTTCTCACCCCAGCAATATGGTGGAGGTAGGGCATTATGATGCCTTTTCAGGAGGAGGAGATGGCTTTGATGGTTCGTGGGGTGCATACCCTTATTTACCATCTGGACTAGTGCTATCTGTAGAAATAAATAGTGGTCCAAATGGAGAAGGACAACTTTTAGTTCTTGACCCTGAATATGAAAGAGCAGCTTTTCTAGAAGGTCTAGTCAAAGACTCACTCTCTGGAAATCCTATACCCAATGCGACCATTAGAATTTTAACCTATAATATTATTAGTGCTTCTACAAACTTATCTGGTAATTACTTTATGGGTATAGATAACGCAAACACCTATGATGTAGAGTATAGTAAAGACGGTTATTTTACTGATACATTAGAAGTCACTTTAGTTAACGGAGAAATTGTAGTTCAAAACATAGCTTTATTACCAAAGGAATCTTTTTCTAAAACAGGTAAAATTGTAGATAGTCAAGGTAACGGTATTCCTAATTGTAATTTGATGATTTCTAGCAACTTTTTTAATGACTCATTAACAACCAATCAGCTAGGTGAGTTTATACTAGACACGCTTTATCAGTCAGACTACACCTTTTATTATGGTAGTTGGGGTTATCGTACAAAATGCGATGTTCTTACTATATCAAATGATAGCTTACCTTTACTATTAAATTTAGAGGATTCATATTATGATGATTTTACCTTTGATTTTGGTTGGCTTGTTAGTGGTAACTCATCGAGTGGTGTTTGGGAAATAGGAAATCCTAATCCTACTATTGAAAATGGTGAAATCTATAATCCAAGTGATGATATTTCTGGTGATTGTTACAGCAATGCTTTAGTTACAGGAAATGCTTTAGGAGGTGGAGCCACAGCAGATGATGTAGATGACGGCTATACCTTAGTAACTTCACCAATATTTGATTTAACAACTTATAATAATCCTACAGTAAGGTACTTTGAATGGTTTGCTAATGGAAGCGGTTGGTCAGATGGTGATGATTCCCTAAGTGTGTACCTTTCTAATGGTATGACCTCAAAACTAGTTTCAACTACTATTGGACAATTGAATAACCAATGGATAGAGAAAAATATTAATATTTCTCAATTTATAATTCCTACATCCGAAATGAGAATTTCATTTAAGGTTTCTGATTACAACCCATACAATCATTTGGTAGAAGCTGGTATAGATGGATTTGAAGTTTATGAAGACAATTCTGTATCTACTAACTATGATTTAGCCATTGACGATTTTATATATCCTAATCCAGCCGAAAATCAGATTAATATTTCCATTGTCGGATTAAAGAATATATACAATCTTTCTGGCAAGTTACTTCTTTCAACTAATGAAAATGTTATTGATGTCTCAATGTTAAAAGCAGGAGTGTATTTTATAAATACCAACGAACAATTTTATAAATTCGTTAAATTATAAATTATTCCTATGAAGACTTTTGTTATTCCTAGTCAGAGAAACAAAAACATAACTCTTGATATAAATTTTACTAAATCTAAAAATAGTCCTTTAGTAATATTTAGTCATGGCTTCAAAGGTTTTAAAGATTGGGGGCCATTTAATACCGTTTCCAATATTTTTGTAGAATCAGGATTAAATTTCCTGAAATTTAATTTTTCTCACAATGGTGTTTCTTCTGAAAAGCCACTTGATTTTACCGATTTAGAAGCTTTTGGCAACAATAACATTTCAATTGAATTAGAAGATTTAGAAAGTGTTATTGAATGGGCTAAAAATAATTTAGAACAAAAAGTTGATTTAAGTCGGATTTATTTATTGGGGCATAGTAGAGGTGGAGGTATTTCTATTTTAAAAGCAGCCTCAAATTCTATCATTAAAAAACTAGTATCATGGGCAAGTGTAAGCGATTTTGAAAAAAGAATCGAAAATGATAAAGTTAATCTATGGAAAGAGAGAGGAGTAGTTTATGTTTTTAATAGTAGAACGAACCAGCAAATGCCACTCTACTATCAATTTTATGAAGACTATATAAATAATAAATCTCACTTTTCTATTCCTAAAGCTTGTCGAAAGTTATCAATTCCTACATTAATAATACATGGCGATAATGATCAAACAGTAGATTTTGCTGAAGCACAGGAATTATATGCAAATATTTCAAATTCTATGTTGTTGAAAATTAAAGATTCTGATCATGTTTTCAATGCTAAGCACCCTTTTGATGTAAATTTTTTGCCAAATCAATTAAAAAAGGTAATTGCTGAAAGTATTTCTTTCTTTAAAATTTGAAATCCATTATATTTGTAGGTACTCAAACTACCTAAACATGTTTAGAAATACCACTTTTTACCTTTTCTTAGTTTTTTTGTTATCTTCTTGTATTACAAATAAGGATTTAGATATTTTTCATTCTAAGAACAATTCTAAATTAAATATTGTAGAAAATAAAACTATATTATCAGATGGTGATTTACTTTATGTAGAGATTAAATCTTTGACGCCAACTAATTATGATTTCTTTAATAGAAGCCAAGATAATTCAACTTCTAGATTAATTAATCCTCATATTTACGGCTTTTTAGTAAACGATTCAGGCTATGTATCTTTACCTATTTTGGGAGAAATATTTGTTAGAGGAAAATCTCTAGAAGAAACAGAAAAAATAATTAAAAATGTAGCTAAAGATTATTTTTCTAATCCCTTTGTTAAGGTTGTCTTTCTTAATTTTAACGTAACTATTTTGGGAGAGGTGAATAGCCCTGGCACAAAAAATATTATTGAACCATCAATGAATCTTATTGATGTTATTGGATTGGCAAATGGTTTTACTTCTACTGCAAATAGAAAGAAAATTAAAGTTATACGTCTTGATGGTGAACAGCCAGAAATTTTTTATGTTGATTTAACAGACTTGAATACAGCAAATACCAATAAATTCTTTGTTAAATCTGGTGATGTGATTAACATTGAGCCCGTCAAAAAACGATTTTTTGTGATTAATAGTTTATCCTCTGGATTATCTGTATTAATCTCAAGTTTAACCCTTTACTTTTTACTTACAAACGAATAAAATGGCTAAATTATTAGATGAAGATTTTATACCTATTAAAAAGTTTGCCTTTTTAATTTTAAAAAACTGGCAATGGTTTGCATTAAGTATATGTTTATCCTTGCTAGTATCTTTACTTATTAATAGATATTCTGCAAATATTTTTTCAAATTCTATAAAGATGAATGTTAGCAATTCATCTAGTGTAATAGACCCTTTAGAATCTGTTTTGGGTGAAAAAACATCAAAATTTAATTCAGTAAATTTTTCCGATAAGATTTTTATGATTACTTCTTATCCTTTGGTTTATAAAACTGTAAATGATTTAGGATTTAATGTAGAGTATTTTATTCAAGGTAACATAAAAACTGCAGAATCATACAAATACAGACCAATTACATTTAGTCCTATAGATTTTAATCAGAAGTACGGTCAGGAATTTAGTATAAAGTTATTAAATCAATATCAATATACCATTGAGTCTAGTGTAATGGCTAAAAAGACTTACCAGTTTAATGAAGTTGTTAATTCGTCTTATGGTTCTTTTTCAGTATCACTTAATGATTATTTTGATTTAGGAAAAATCAATGATTATCCATCATTAATTGTTAAGGTTAAAAATCCGCATTCTATCACTAAACTCTATAAGAATAAGATTAAAGTAAACAGAATATCGAATGATGCATCTATCATAAACATCACAGTAAAAGGAGAGGATTTGGTAAAAGAAACTGAATTCCTTAATAAACTATGTGAGAATTATATTCAAAATGATTTAAACACTAAAAATGAAGTTTCTACAAACACAATAAATTTTATTGATAAACAATTGAATGAAATTAAGGATTCTTTGAATCTAATTGAAGCTCAACTACAGTTATTCAAAAAAAACAATGGGGTTGTTCAAATTAGTGTTGAGTCTGAAAATTTTTACGATGATATCAAAGGTCTACAAAATGAAAAATCTAAACTCTTAATTGAGAATAAGTACTTGAATTATTTATCTGAATATTTATATAAAAAATCATCATTTAAAGATGTAATTATTCCAGTAAGTTATGGAATTTCTAATAATCTTTTGAATGATTTGACTACTGAATTAGTTGATTTACAACTAGAAAGAGATCAGTTAAACCCCAATGGGAATTTAATAAATCCTATTATATCTGAACTAAATGCTAAAATTGATAGATTGAAGTCAACACTTAATGATATGATTTCAAATTTGAAGTCTAAAAATAGTATTTTAATCAACGATTTTAGCAATCGAATCAAAGTTTCAGAGGATTTGTTAAAGACTTTGCCTAGTGTTGAAAGAGAGCTCATCAATATAGAAAGACATTATGATTTGAGTGAAAATATTTATTTACTACTAATGACCAAAAGAACTGAAGCTGGAATTTTAAGTGCTGGTAATGTTTCTGATGCTAAAGTGGTTGAGCCAGCAATTATACAATCAGGAGTTTTGGTTTCTCCTAATAAATCTCAAAATAATATTCTAGCATTGTTGATAGGTATATTTTTACCATTCACAGTATTTACTCTTATTGAATTATTTTATACTAGAATTACAGGGCCAGGAGATATAGAAAAGAATTCTAAAATACCTTACCTTGGATATGTTGCAAGTAATAATACTGGTTTTGATTTGATTGTCAATGAAAAACCTAAGTCAAGAATTTCTGAATCATTTAGAAACATCAGATCCAATATAGAATTTATCCTTCCAAAACACAAACTTGGTAAGACTATGTTGTTTACATCTTCAATTAGTGGTGAGGGAAAAACATTTTGTGCTAAAAACATTGCAACAGTTTATGCTATTTCTGGTAAAAAGACCATTGTAATTGGTGCTGATTTAAGGAAACCAAAAATGTTTTTGACTTTTACTGAAAATAACGATGTTGGACTATCAACTTATCTTTCAGGTATTTCTAGTAAAGAAGAAATCATATTTAATTCCAAAATTGAAAATCTTGATTATATAAAATCTGGACCAATCCCTCCAAACCCTGCTGAGCTTTTAGGAAGAGACATGATGAAAGATTTAATTAAGGATCTTCAAAATAAATATGATTATATAATTATTGATTCTCCTCCTGTATTTATTGTGTCAGATTCTATGGCACTCATGGAATTAGTTGATTTGAATGTATATGTTTTAAGACAAAATTACACCAAACGTGAATTATTAAATTATGCAAATAGCTTCTACGATTCTGAAAAAATAAAAAACATTTCCATAATTTTAAACGATGTCGATTTTTCTAATAACTATGGTTATAACTATGGCTACAATTATGGTTATAACTACGGTTATAATTATGGCTATAATTATGGCGGTGGGTATTATGATGAAGAATAATGAAAATTTATAACTATTTAAGATTTTTTTGTTCATCTTCTTTTTATCATTCATTAAGTGTTATCTCTTACTTAAAATCTAATGATAAAACTGATGTTTTTCTTTATTACCCTCAGCACTTTAGTTTTCAATCAAACTATCCTTTATTCCTTTCTCCTTTGATTGAAAGTATAGAGAAAAATGGACTAAGTAGTATAGTTATTGAAGAGCCCAACATTGATATTAAAAACAAACGCTCAAAAGATGTAATGCCATTTGATTTTATTTGGTTTTTAGTCATAGTATTGAGAAAGTTTTACAAGGGAAAAAATTATAGTAAAATTGATGTAAAAATTGGCAAGCTATTATCAAAATTTTTTGGAATTAGACGTGATGTAAAAAATATCATAACTGTTTCACAAAGCTTTCAGTCTATTTTTAAAGGAATGTTTCCAAAGGCTGTACTTTATGATTATCAACATGGGCTAATTTCCTCTAAATATTATGGTTATATTAATGGTAATTCAGTTGCTGAACATATTTTAAAAAATCAATCCAATGTTTTGCTTTATGGTCAAGGGTTTAGAAATAAATTATTGTCGCTTGATGGAGGAGAATATTTTAAAGAGCATTCTTTTGTAATTGGATCCATTTATAAAGAGTACAGTAAACCGAAGTTAACTTTTAACGGAAACATTTTATATACATTACAGTTTACGAAAAGTCATTCCAAAGAGTTCAATGAGCTACTTTTAAATAAAACTATTGAATGTTTTGATAAAATAAAATCACATAAATTAGATATTGTACTATTTCTTAAAGAACACCCTAGATTTGAAAACTGTCTGTCAACAGATGTTCTTTATGAGTATGATTTCGTTAAATGTGCTCCGCACAATTTAGATGATTGCTTTGAGCTTTGTAGTTTGCATATGACTGAATATTCATCAGTACTTTTTGATTCACTGAGAGCTGGCATACCAACAGTATTGACAGCTTTTACAAAGGAGATGAGTATTTATGAAAACGAATATCATTTTCCATCTGATGAGATGAGTATCATTGAAAAATTCAAACAAATTAAAGATGATTCATTTTATAAAAATATGATTAGTAAACAGATAAAATGGTCTAAGGTATTGTACGAACCCTTTAACGAAAAACATTTCATTGAAGTAATTAAATAAAATGAATAGCTATATAGTAATAACGCCTTTTTTCCCTTCATCTGAATCATTTCGTGGCTCATATTTATTAGATCAGGCAAAAGCTATTCAGGCCAATTCAAATTATAATTTATTAGTAATTATATTATCTCCTTTTTTAGAAAAAATTCAAGAGGATTATATAATAGAAGGTGTAACTTGTAAAACCTTTAGACTTATTGATTTCCCATCTTTTATTTTTCCATCTTTTTTTAATAAAATCAATCTCAAGAGATTTGATATGTTTTTGGAGGAAAATAAAATAAAAGTTGATAGTAAATCCATTATTCATGGACATATAAACTATCCATCTCTCAACTTTTTAGATTTTTTTTCAAGAAAATTCTCTTGCAAAACTATTTTACAACACCATGGATTAGATGTTTTACAAAATGAAACAGGTATTTCTATTCCATTGTTAAAATGGATTCAAAATAAGCTTATTTTAAAGCGTTTTAACAGACTTTCAGGGCATGTAACCACACATATTGCTGTTAGTAGTGTTGTTAGGTCAAATCTTATTAAAATTAATCCTAGACTTGAAAATAAAATCTATATATGTGTAAATGGAGTTGATACCACAAAGTTTTATGTAAACTCATCAAAAAAAATGAATAACACTAAATTCATAATTGGATGTGTGGCTAACTTTTGGGAATTAAAAGACCAAATAACTTTATTAAAGGCAGTAGATGTTTTAAAAAGAAAAGGGATTAATAATTTACATTTAAAGTTTGTCGGTAGTGGCAAAACATTAAATAAGTGTGTTCAATATGCTAAGAAGAATAATATTGACTGCGAGTTTATAAATGAATTAAAACACACAGAATTATTATCATTTTACAATGAGTTGAATCTATTTGTCTTACCATCAAAATATGAAGCTTTTGGATGTGTTTATTTAGAAGCTTTAGCTTGTGGTGTACCCTTTATTGGGGTTAAAAATCAAGGTATTGAAGATGTCGTTAAGAATGACCTTAAAAAATATCAGCTTATAGAAGCTGGGTCTTATCTTGATTTATCAAAATTGATTTACTACTTTTATTCAAATGAATTGACAATCCAATTTGATACAACATATTCGATTGAAAATACTATAAAAAAAATGCTAAATCACATAACAGCTCAATAGAACTAGGATGAGTAATGTAATTAAATATTTAGCCTTTATTTTTCTTTTAAACAATATATTCTTTGGTTTTAAAGACTTTAATCAATTATCTGAGAATTCATTCCTTATAATAATGGGTTTTTCTTTATTGCTTACAATTTATTCAATAAAGATTCTAAAGAATGTAGTTTTTGATAAATCATTCAAAATATTCTTTTTTCTGAATTTTCTGAATTTAATCTATTATCTTTTTATTGAAATAGGGGATTTAGAGTCTTTAAAATATTTGGCTGCTAGATTTGTACAATTCTCTATTTTCTCAATTTCTGTATATCTATTGCAAGATGATTTCGCTAATAAATTTGTCAAATTTTTAAAATTTGTAACTATTGGGAGTCTATTGGCATCATTAGCATTAAAATTTCCAGATTTTGAATCTAGATATCAGGGGATTTTCTTTAATCCTAACGAGTTTTCTATTATAATGGTAATAGGCTTTGCTCTTATATTATTTACTGAAAAGAGAACAACTATCAACTATTCACTGATGTTGTTATTTTTATTTGTTATTGTTATCTCAGGTTCACGCTCAGCAATTGCGGGTCTTGGAATAGCGATTATTACTTACATCTTACATCATAAATCACGAAACTTACTAAATATCTTTTTTATTGTTGGTTCATTATTACTATTCTCTTTTTTTGGTGGTCAAAACAATGCAATTCAAAGAATGCTTGAATTTGATTTATTAATTAATAGAAAATATGAATACTTGTACGCTATAGATACATTTTTACAAAAACCATTATTCGGTCATGGACTAAAAAACTATGCCTATATCGATTTTTCATTAATACAGTTCGATGATGTGAAAATAAATTTTGGTGCACATAATGGATATATTTCAATATTAGTTCAGTATGGCGCTATTTTTTCAACACTATTTTTCTCTATATTAATTTATAATTTGAATAAAATATATAGAGCAAAAATTGAAATTTTTGGAGAGAATATTTTACAGACTAAGTTTCTTTTTTTCTTGATTACTTATGCTTTATTTAATGGTTTGTTTGAAAATACTATTATTGGTATTAACTTCTTTCAAACTAATTTGTTTTGGCTGACATTAGCCTACTTTTTATACGTTTTATATCAAAAGGATGAAAGTAATAGTATTTCTGACTGAACCGGCTTCATATACAATTGATTTAGCTAACATGGTTTATTCGCCTAACGATATAAACTACAAATTTTTATATACTTCTTCTTATTCAAATCCAGACACTTTAGAACAGTTTGATGACAATTTATTTTTAGATAAACTATCCGTTATTTCTCGTTTCAAAACGCTAAAGAAAGATTATGATGAAAATGATGTTGTTCTATTCAGTGGATACACTTCAATTTCATTTCTTTTATTATGGATTATTCATGTCTTTTCTAAACATAAAAAACCTATTTCTCTCATTTCTGACACTCCCCTAAAAATACCTTCAAATCCTTTTAAGCGTATGGCTAAAAAATGGTATTTGAACTATTTATTTAAGAATCCATTTTTAAATGGTTTGGCTGGAGGAAATAACACCCAAAAGAATTTGTTTAGATATTATGGAATGCCATCTGAAAGAATACATTTTTTACCAATGGTTGTTGATGTTAATCAGTTTAAATTTTCTCCTATAAGAAAAAGAAATGAAGTGTTTACATTTCTTTTTGTTGGACGTTTCATACCATTGAAGCAGATAGAAATTATCATTGAGGAGTTTTTAATGAAGTTTGAAAAAGATACATCTGTACAATTGATTCTTGTTGGAGATGGACCAAAATACGCTAGTATTTATGAAAACTATTCTAAATACACTAATATTTTGTTTAAAGGTCGATTGACTGCAATGGATTTAAAACGTGAATTTGAATTAGCTCACGTTTTTGTATTAGCTTCCAATAATGAAAATTGGGGCTTAGTCATCAATGAGGCTATGTCGGCATCATTAGCAGTTTTATCTAATCTTGGCATAGGTGCTAACTACGATTTAATTCAAGACAAGGATACAGGATTAATTTTTGATGCCTCTAAAAAGGGAGATTTGGCAAATAAAATGCAAATTTTACATAGAAATAAAGAGCAATATCAAGTCTTAACTAAAAATGCCTATTCTTTAATGCATGAATATTGGAATTTTAACTTATATCACAAACAGTTAAATTTAGCTTTAACAAAAATTTTAAAATCGAAACAAATTGATAATTTTTGAAAATAGTTCTTTTTAATTAATTGTATTTTGCAAAACATTTTTTAAAATGAAATTAGTTGTTGTTATCCCATATTTTTACCCTGCATATATTTATGGCGGACCTGTTTTTGCTGCATATCATTTATGTCAAAAAGTGGTTGAGCATGGGGTCAATGTAGATGTAATAACAACAAATCTTAATGGTAAGGGAAAGCTAGATGTTGTGCCTAATATTTTCACTTCTCAATCTGGGTTTAATGTCAAGTACTACAATAAATGTTTGTTACCATTTTTCTCATTTAAAATGATTCTCGGATTGGCAAAAGACATAAAAGATGCTGACGTTGTTCATGTACAGTCTATATATTCGTTAAGTACTCCTTTTGCTTTATTTCATTCTTATCTTCAAAATAAGGTTGTTTTTCTATCTCCTAGAGGTAGTTTAACTCCTTGGTCATTCAACCATAGAGGTTTTTTAAAAAAGCTTTGGATTAAATTATTAATTAAGCCATTTCATAAACGTATTTTTTGGCATGCTACTTCAGAAAAAGAGATTGGAGATATTCAACATTTTTTTCCAAAAGCTGATATTGAATTAGTTAGTGATGGTGTAAGCTTTGAAGAAAGTCAGATAAAAAGTGAGTGTAATACTAAATGGCAAAACAGTTTTTACATTGCGTGTTTAGGAAGGCTTCATAAAGTCAAAGGTTATGATATTATGCTGAAAGCTATGCCACATATTTTAAAAACTCATTCTAATTTAAAATTATTTATTGCAGGTATGGATGAAGGGGAACTAGATGAACTCATAGACCTTTCTCAAGCCTTGAATATTCAAAATAGTGTAGAGTTTGTGGGACAACTTGATGCTGATGATAAGAATTGTTTTTTAAAACATGCACAATGCTTAGTTATGCCATCTCACACTGAAAATTTTGGTTTGGTAGCGGCTGAAGCCTTATTCCAAAATACACCAGTAATAGCCTCTAAACATACTCCTTGGGAAGTATTAGAAACGAAACAGGCTGGTTTTCATATTATTAATACTCCTCAAGCGATATCACAAGCGGTGATAAGAATACTTAAAGATATAGAATTGTATAGGAAAAATACTAACCGTGTTGTAGAACAATTTTCTTGGAGTAAAATTGCTAAAACCTATAAATCAACTTTAATAAAAATATCTAAACGTTAATCCATCACTTAATGAAGGTTTTATTAGTTGATAATTACGATTCCTTTACTTTTAACTTGTTTCATTTATTACAAGATAAAGTATCTGTAGTAGATGTGGTTCGAAACGATAAAATTGATTTTGATAAAGTAAATCAATACGATAAAATTGTTTTATCTCCAGGTCCAGGATTACCTTCCGAGAGTTCGTTACTTAAACCTCTAATTGCAAATTTTGCTTCTAAAAAAAGCATTTTAGGTGTTTGCTTAGGGCATCAAGCAATAGGAGAGGTCTTTGAATGTAAGTTGTTAAAAATGAGTAAAGTAAGACATGGTGTTAAGTCAATATTGACTAATTATGACAAGTCGGATTACCTTTTTAGAGGATTAAAAGAACCCATTGAAGTAGGTCATTATCATTCTTGGCATTTGGATAAAAACAGTATTTCAGATTCAATTAAAATAACAGCCCAAAGTGAAGAAATAATAATGGCATTGTCACATCAGCAATTTGATGTTAAAGGGCTACAATTCCATCCAGAGTCAATATTAACGCCACAAGGAGGAAAGCTAATAGACAATTGGATAGCCTATTGATAGTCATACCAATCTTTCTTCTTTTCCCATTTTAAATCTTGCAATACTGAAGCTTTAACTCTTATAGTAAAATTATAGCTTTGTCTGTATCCAAATGGAATCCACTTGACTAACATTTCCCAGCAATGCAAATCTCTATAAATGTTTAAAGAGGTATAACTCAAATCTTTAGCATCAAAATCATATCCAGAGTTAAAGCCAATTTTCCATTTTTCAGTCAATTTCAAATCACCTGAAAAGTTTAACGATTGGTTCAACTTTTGAGTAATAGATTGTTTATTGTAACTCATCGTATAATTTACACTCAAATTCCAAGGAATATTAAAGTCTACATAATCTAGCCAGTGTGCGATATTATTATCTTCATTTTTTGCTCCTCCGTTTAATCTAAAATTTAAACTTGCATTAGCATTAGTTAATCTAGCAGGAAGATATGTTTCAGAGAAATAATATTTGTTGACTCTATTGCCATTAACAATTTGATAAGGGTCGTATGAACCATTGAAAGTAATATCAAATTTATTAAATAATCGAGTTCTACCGTTGATATTAATGTTGGCAAATCGCATAGAATCTGCCAATAAGTTATAGCTTGAGGAAATATTTAACCCTTCTAGTAATTTAATCTTTTTTATGGGGTTAATGGTATCCTTTGAAAGTGCTTTCATTTCAAGAATATTGCCTAGGGAAAATCGTAATGAACCATTCGATTGACTTCCTGGAGTTCCGTAAATACCATTTTGATAGTAGGAGTATTGCTGTAAGTTACCAAGAGTATCAATTTGAACTTCGTCATAAAAGTTGAAATTTTCTGAAGAAAAATCAGGAGAATAACTTAGTGAAACAGAGGGGTTAGCAACATGTCTTATTGCTTTTATTCTTTTGTTTTTAAAATTTACAATTCCATAAATCTTTGTACTAGCTGACAGACTGTAAGAGTAATTAAACGCTCTATAAAAACCATTTACAGTATCGGTATTTAGTTCGTTATCAAGCCATTGTTTTTCTGTTCTATCGAAATACCACCTTTCTCTGTAACTGAAAGAAGGGGAGATATTAATGTATTTAAGGACTGTAAAAGAAGTAGAAATAGGAATATTATGCATAACTCCATTTCTGAACTTAGTTAATGTAGATGGCTGAAAAAGTAAACTATCGGCTATAGAAATACTATTCTTTAAGTTAGTAGAATAATTGATATATAATTTATCATACCATTTAGGCTTATTACTGTTATTAAAACGCTTTAAGGGATAGAAACGATTTAAGTTAAAACTCATCTCTGGCAAACTTAAATTTACTTGTTTAGAAAGGGTGTTTTGACTATGTCTAAGGTTCATGGACATATTCGCAGATTTCCAATTTCTTGAATAAGATAAGTTAGATTGAAAGGTGTTGCTTAGATAATCCTTATCTGAAAATGAATTGTTTTGCTGATAGGAGCTACTTCCAGCATTAATGTTTGCGGAAAATCGTCTATTTAGATTAGCTTTAGGGTCTTGTTGATGTTTCCAACGAATAAAAAAATCTCTTCTGTCTGTATTATCACCAACTAGAGTATTGCCACTTTTTAAGCTAGAGTAGCTAAGATTAACATTTCCTTGATAGCGGTATTTTCTCTTGTAATTAGAATTAACCTTTAAATTCCAAGAACCTTTAGTGTAAATATCTCCAATAAGTGATAAATCCACATAGTCGTTAATAGCAAAGTAGTACCCGCCATTTCTTAAAAAGAAGCCTTGATTGGAAGATTCTCCATAAAATGGAAAGATGATACCTGAACTTTGTTTTTTCTGATTTGGAAAAAAGCCAAATGGTATGGCAAGTGGAGTAGGGACACCATTAAATTCTAATACTGCTGGACCAGTAATAATTTTCTTATTGGGTATGGTTTTAATCCTTTTTGCTTTAATAGAAAAATGTGGTGTTTCGGCATCGCAAGTGGTGTACCTACCACGAGAAGTAAATACCACATCATCTTGATTTTTCTTGACCTTTTCTCCAAGAATATAGCTATCACCCTCTTGAGTGCGAACCTCTTTGATAATACCTTTTTTAGTATTGAAATTATAAGTTATCTCTTTTGAAGTAAAGCTTTTACCATCTTCAGTAAAGACGGGATAACCGTAGTTTTCACCAGTACTATCATTGACAAGACTTTTGGCAAAAACAATATTTTTATCTGAATCAAGTTCAAT
Source organism: Flavobacteriales bacterium (assembly GCA_016779995.1). Classification (NCBI taxonomy): domain Bacteria; kingdom Pseudomonadati; phylum Bacteroidota; class Flavobacteriia; order Flavobacteriales; species Flavobacteriales bacterium. The sequence continues at coordinate 13,343 of JADHMO010000012.1, read as the reverse complement.
ATATGCGGCTTGAAGTGTTATGCTTCCGTATTTAATTTCAGCGTTATTGTATAAAAATACTTTGTTATTTTGAATATCATAATCGATAGAGTCTTTAGCAGAACTTATAACCAGTTCATCAATTTTATCGGCTGAAATTAAATTAGAATTAAGAACGATAGAATCGCTTTTAATTTCTTGTGCATTGCTTGTTGAAAAAACAAATAATGAGACTAAGAAGTAGCACATAAAATATGCTACTTTTGAGAATGATTTTGAAATGTAAAGGTGCTTTTTCAACTACACTTGTATTTGGATTCAAAACTAATCATTTCTACTATTTAAAAAGCTTGATATTATGAAACGCCATTATTTTATATTTCTTGCTCTAATAATGCTCTTTTTTGCTAGTAGTGTTTTAGCTCAGAAAAGTGTTGTTCAAACTATTGTGCTAGATGCTGGTCATGGGGGTATAGATTCTGGAGCTCCAGGCACAGGAAGGTATGCCAAAACAGAAAAGCACATTGCCCTTGATGTGACTCTTAAATTGGGAGAATATCTAAAAGCAGCCTATCCAGAAATGAAAATTGTTTACACTAGAACTAACGACACTTTCCCAACTCTAAAAGATAGAACAGACTTGGCTAACAATTCCAATGCCGATTTATTTATTTCTATTCATTGCGATTCTTTTACAAAGACATCTGCCAAAGGAAGTTCTTCCCACGTCATGGGTTTACGTTATACAGAAGCTAATTTAAGAGTTGCTCAAAAAGAAAACTCCGTAATTTTTCTTGAAGACAATTATGAAGAAAATTACGACGGTTTTGATCCAAACTCACCAGAAAGTATTATTGCTTTTTCTCTTAGTCAAACTACATATCTAGACCAAAGTATTCTAATTGCTCAGAAAATTCAAGAACAATTTAGAGAAAGAGTTAATAGAACAGATAGGGGAGTTAAGCAAACCCCATTATGGGTTACACGAGCCACTAACATGCCTAGTGTTTTGGTAGAATTGGGTTTTATTTCAAATCCTAGTGAAGAAGACTTTTTAAACTCTGAAATTGGACAATCTTATATGGCTTCGGCAATTTTTAGAGCTATAAAAGACTATAAAAAAGAATTAGAATTGTCATCGCCTAATCTAGCAGTAACACCAGTTTTAAACGAAACAAAAATTGATTCCACAAAGTTATTACCAAAAAATGAAACCACTCAAAAAGGTGTTATATTTAAGGTCCAAATTAAAACCTCTTTAGAGGATAAAGAAATTGCATCAATAATGAATTTTAAGGTAGATGTTTTCAAAGAAAAAAATATGTTTAAATACACTATCGGTAATGAAATGCAATTAGAAAAAGCTAAAGAAATCCAAAAAATAGCAGTTGAAAATGGCTACAAAGACGCTTTTGTCATAGCCTTTTTAAATAATAAGAAAATAGGAATTTCTGATGCTATAAATTTTCAAAAACAACAATAATGAAAGCAGAATTAAAGATTGGTATTATCGGTATTTTCTCTATTTTATTACTCATTTGGGGAATTAATTTCTTGAAGGGTAATAACATTTTTGGAAACTCTAATGAGTATTATTCCACTTATAAAAATATAGATGGTCTTGAGTCTTCAGCTCCTGTGAGAATAAATGGTTTGACGGTTGGAAATGTAACTGAAATATATTTTCATCCCAATAATTCAGGTGACATCATAGTTCAATTTACTCTGAATGATGATATCAGATTTCCTAGAAATTCAGTTGCCAAAATATATAATTCGGATATAATGGGTACAAAAGCGGTTCAGTTAGTTTATGGCAATTCTAATTTATATGCCTCTCCTGGTGATACATTATTCGCTGAAATAGAAAACGGCCTCAAAGATGAAGTGAATAAACAAGTACTTCCATTAAAGAATAAAGCAGAAGAACTCATTTCATCTATTGACTCTGTTATGACAGTAATTACTACTGTATTGGATAAAGATGCTAGGGAAAGTCTTTCAAGTAGTTTGAGAAGTCTTAATAGGACTTTTAGCACTATGGAGTTGGCAATGGTAAAATTGGATAGTGTAATTTATAAAAATGATTTAAGAGTAACTACTATACTTCAAAATGTAGAGTCTATTACTACCAACTTGCATAACAATAACGATATGATTGCAAGAACCTTAAAGAATTTCGAATCTATCTCAGATTCTTTAGCTAAATCTAATGTCAAAAATACGATCAATAATTTAGATAAATCGCTAGCAGACTTTGATAAAATTCTTCAAAAAATAGAAAAAGGTGAAGGAACTATTGGCTTACTTTTAAACGATAAAGAAATGTATAACAACTTAACTAGTGCTTCCAAACAACTTGATTTATTAATTGAGGACATGAAAAAACATCCTAAGCGTTATGTAACCTTTTCTTTGTTAGGTGGAAGAAGAACAGCTTTTGAAGTTACAAAAGATACCATTAAATAAGTTTAGTTTATGGGGATAGGACAAGTCATTTTCATATTAGTATTTATTGGATTTACGCTTTTGTTTATTAAAAACTTTAGAAGAATTCTTAGAAACATCAATTTAGGTAGAGATGTAGATAGAACAAACAACTCCTCAGAACGATGGAAAGTAATGACTCGTGTTGCTCTTGGGCAATCTAAAATGGTTAGCAGACCTATAGCAGGTTTTTTACACCTTTTAATTTATGTTGGTTTCGTCATCATAAATATTGAGGTTATTGAAATAATAATTGATGGAATTTTTGGCACACATAGAGTGCTATCTTTTTTAGGACCTTTTTATGCTTTCATAATTGGGGCTTTTGAGATATTAGCTGCTTTAGTTCTTATTGCTTGTGTCTTTTTCTTGACTAGAAGAAACATAATGCGTATTCCAAGATTCTGGAGTAAAGAAATGCAGGGTTGGCCTAAAACCGATGCAAATCTAATTTTAGTATTTGAGATAGTTTTAATGTTTGCTTTTCTATTGATGAATGCTAGCGACTCTTTGTTGGTTGCTATGAATTCTGTTCATTACAATGTAGAGTTTGCAAACCCTATAAGTCAATATTTCATTCCTTTAATTGATAATTTACCAGAAAGCAGTTTGATATTTGTCGAACGTATTTGTTGGTGGTTTCACATTATAGGCATTTTAGCATTTTTAAATTACTTAGTCATTTCTAAGCATTTACATATCATTTTAGCTTTTCCAAATACCTATTACTCTAACATAGAAGCTGATGGTAAATTAGCTAATATGGATTCGGTGACTAATGAGGTTAAAAAGATGCTAGACCCTAATATAGACCCTTTTGCTGCTAGTGATGATGCTGCACCAGAACGCTTTGGTGCTAAAGATGTTCAGGACTTAAGTTGGATTCAATTAATGAATGCTTACAGTTGTACAGAATGTGGTCGTTGTACTTCAGAATGTCCAGCAAATCAAACCGGAAAATTACTCTCTCCACGAAAAATAATGATGGATGTGAGAGATAGGCTTGAAGAAGTAGGTAAAGGAATTGATAAAGATGGGGAAACATTTAACGATAACAAATCCTTGTTGGATTCAATAACTAAAGAAGAATTATGGGCTTGTACTTCATGTAATGCCTGTGTAAATGCCTGTCCTATAAATATTGACCCCTTATCAATAATTATAGATTTAAGAAGATATCTAGTGATGGAAGAATCAGCCGCACCGATGGAATTGAATACTATTTTTACTAACATAGAGAATAATGGTGCGCCTTGGCAATTCTCTATGTCAGACCGATTGAATTGGAAAGATGAATAACAAGATTAATTTAGAAGACAAAATTGTAAATGGACAACATATAAGTCCAGTATTACCAGAACATGTTAAAAATTATATGATTGATATCGATGGCACTATATGTGACGATATCCCTAATGAAGAGCCTGAAAGAATGGCTACTGCAGAATTATATCCAGATGCTTTAGTGACTTTGAACAAATGGTATGATGAAGGACACATCATTACTTTTTTTACTTCTAGAATTGAAGAACACCGAGAAGTAACAGAAACATGGTTAAAAAAGCACGGATTTAAATACCACGGTATGCTTATGGGCAAACCTAGAGGAGGCAATTACCATTGGATAGATAATCACTTGGTAAGAGCGACTCGATATGAAGGTAAGTTTACAGATTTAGTAGAAAAAAATGTAACTATTCAAGTATTTGAAAAATAAGATATGAGTGAATTAGTAGTACCAACAATGGCAGAACTTATGGCCAAAGGAGAAAAAGCAGAAGTTCTTTTTTGGGTAGGTTGTGCAGGAAGTTTTGATGACAGAGCAAAGAAGATTACAAAAGCATTTGTCAAACTTTTAAATAAAGCAAATGTCAAATTTGCTGTGCTTGGTACTGAAGAAAGTTGTAGTGGTGACCCTGCAAGACGAGCTGGAAACGAATTTTTATTCCAAATGCAAGCTATGGCAAATATTGAAGTCATGAATGCTTATGAGGTTCAAAAGGTGGTTACAGCTTGTCCACACTGCTTTAACACCCTAAAAAATGAATATCCAGACTTAGGTGGAAAATATGATGTAGTACATCATACTCAATTGCTGAAAGAGTTGTTAGACAATGGCAAACTAACTATTGAAGGAGGAAGTTTTGAAGGTAAGAAAATTACTTTTCATGACCCTTGTTACTTGGGTAGAGCCAATGATGTTTATGAAGCACCAAGAGAATTGATTCAGAAACTTGATGCCGAATTGGTTGAAATGAAACGTTGCAAAGCCAAAGGCTTATGTTGTGGGGCGGGAGGTGCTCAGATGTTTAAAGAGCCAGAAAAAGGCAACAAAGACATTAATATTGAGCGTACAGAAGATGCTTTGGCCGTAAAACCTGAGTTTATTGCTACAGGCTGTCCATTTTGTAATACTATGATGACAGACGGTATCAAAAACAAAGAGAAAGAAAATGACATTCAAGTCATGGATATTGCTGAAATGATTGCTCAAGCTCAAGACCTTTAAACATGTACGTTCCTTACGATCAAATAAGCTCTGATGCTAGAGTATGGATTTATCAATCTGATAGGGCTTTTAATGCTGCTGAAAAGACAGATATAGAAAGTCAACTCACCGATTTATGTAACAATTGGAATACCCATGGCACAGCATTGCATTGTTCATTTCAGATACACGATTGGTTCATTTGCTTGTTTGTAGATGAAAGTATGCAGGGGGCAAGTGGTTGTTCTATTGATAGTTCGGTAGCAGTAATCAAAGCTATCGCTAATCAATACAATATCGACTTTTTCAACAGAATGAATATTGCCTTTTTGGACGGCGAATTAACTCAGGCATTACCTCTAGCAGAGTTTAAAAAACAGCTTACTCCTCAAACAGTAGTGTATAATAATTTGGTAAGGACCAAAAGTGAATACGAAAGTAAATGGAAAGTGCCATTATCAGAAAGTTGGTTAGCTAAGTATATTTCCTAAACTATATAATTTTCATACATTTGTTATACCTTAAAATTAATGTCATGAAAACTAAAATTGCATTACCTCTTTTATTTCTAATCTTTATATTTTCTAATTTAAATGCTCAAATTGAAAATGAAATAAAATCATTTTCTGATTCCACAACTGAATTTGTGAATAATGGTAGAAAGCTATTGATTCAATCCATTGCCAAAGAAGACTATGAAAAAGCAAAAGAAATTAGCCAATATTTAACTGAATACACAGCAGATAAAGCCTATTCTGCTTTTTACTATTTAGAAAATTTAAATATTAGTTTACTCACATCAGATTTTTCTGGCTTTTTAGAAAAAGTTGAAAATTATGAAAAATACAAGAATCAAATGCTTTATCCAGATTCTTACGAGATAGGCAATGTATTGCAAAAAGAAATTTACAATAAAAAAGAAAACATATTAAGTAACTTAAAAAAGACTTCTATAGAAAGTGAAGGGAAAAGAATAATAGATATTTATTTACACCAAGTTATAGAGGGTTCTAAAAATGAAGAATATTCTAAATTATTAAGGAACTATAAAAGTGATTTTCCAGAAACTAAATATTCTGAATTTGTACAGAAGGGATTGCCTAAAAAACATAATCCAGCCTATTTTACGTATACATTTGGCACAGGTGGTGTTGGCTTAACTAATAATTTAAAAAATACATTTTCTACTAACCTAATTTTTAACATGTCTATGGATTTAAGAATTAATAAGGTATTTGCTAGTTTTTATCTTAATACTACTAACTTTAAAGTAAAAACTCCATTTTTTGGATATTCAGATAATAATGAATCCGTTAATTTTGAATTGAACGAATCCATAACATATTTCAAAAGAGGTATATTTTTGGGTTATTTCACGGATAATTCTGAAAGGCTAAACTTTGCTCCGTATATTAACCTATCAGCGACTTCATTGGAGAGTAATAAATTTGAACCCTCTGAACATGACAAGGAATATGTTTTAATAAATAACTTCACTTATGGAGTTGGTTGTCGTGCAGAAATTAAAATAGCTCAATTTGATGCTAAATATCCGTATTATGGAATGCTTAGTCCAAAACATCATTTTGCTTTGGCACTAAATGTTGGATACGATATCATTTCTCAATCAGATGAATTTTTTGAAGGTAATTTGTATTACGCCAATATTGGTATAGTTTGGGGTTTTGGTGATTTTTAGCTAAAAACTACTCCCAAATATCTTCTTTGTCAATAATACGTTCCGAATAACGTTCTTCAAAGCCTTCTAGCCTTTTCCATTTTTGTGGTAATTCTTCTATTGGATAAATGGTTGCATTGGGTTGTTTTTGAAAAGATATACGATGTATTTCTTTGTTATCCACATATATATTCATTTGGCTACAACTAACCGTATTAATACCAGAAATTTTATCTTCCTCATCTTTGATAACATAAACGGCTTGTCCATTACCATTAACATTAATTTTATGCAGTTCATTTCTTTTAAAGAAGCCCATCATATTTCTACCTTTAATTTGGTTGTATAAATCCAAGCTATCTTCAGAAATAATAAAGGCATTTTGCAAGAGATTCATTTTGTCAATGGCATTGTTTTTAATTTCTAAAATAACATGCTCTGAGCTTAATTGATAATTGTCCGACCAAAGTATGGGTTCGTTATACATTTGAATGGTTGAATCCCTCATATAATAATAGAGTAGCTGACATTTACCCTGCAAATTTTCACTATAAAATTTAGCACCTGTAAAGGCTTTGATTTGCTGGTGTTGTAAGCTATCTAAATTGGCAATAATAGTATCAGAATGTAGGTATAAGGTATCGTCATCAAAATCAGCCACTAATAAAGGTTCTATGGTAATTATTGAACTGTCTAATTTTTCAAAATATTCAGCTTTATGACCATATATTGTGTAATCGTTAGCCGTATCTTCTATAGCTATGTTATTCAAGGCTTTACCGTAGCCATTTTTTCTATCGTAAAACAAGATATCTCCAGATAATTTTTGATTATCATTTTTAAAATAAGCATTACTACTAAATTCAGATTTATCGGTGAGCGTATTATACCAACCGTCTTCACAATAAATGAAGTTACTATCCGATGTTATGGTTGTAGGTCCATAAAAATAAGCTATCTCTGATTCTGTATTGTAGTGTAGGGTGTCACACTCGATGAGATATTCAGGATTGTCTAAAGTGACATCGCTTTTAAAGACTAGAGTTTTTGAAGATGAAAGATAATCTCCCTTTTGGCTTTTTAAAACATTTTCTTTATTAGTGATTATTGCTCCTGAATAATAGGAAGCGATGTTTGTTTTTAAAAAATAATGCAATTCTTCTGTTTTTAATTGCATATCTCTATCTTTCAATACAATATTGCGTTGTAATATAGCTTTGTGGTTAGAGCCGTTATAATCTAGTTTTTCTCCATATAAATGGATGCTATCTCCTTTATTGATATGTATATTGCTGTAGGCTTCAAAACGATTTTCCTTAAAATAATGCCAAGCACTATCGCAATTCATTATAGCACCTTCGTGCATAAATCTAACATCACCGACTAATCTTCGAATATCGGGGTATTTACTCTGGTCAAAGTAGGTGTAATTGGCGTTAATAATCTCTAATTGACTTTTTTCTTGAGCATATATCACATTAATGAATACTATCATTAATGCCATATTTCTAAGTAAAATCAAATGCTTATCTGTTAAGAGTTTGGGTTCTATCAGGGCCAACCGAAACCACTACAATAGGTGTTTCTAGTTCTTTTTCAAGAAAATCGATATAGTCTATCAATTGAGATGGAGCATCATCAAGAGAAGACAATTGAGTTAAATCTTCTTTCCAAGCGGCTAATTCTTTATAAACAGGCTCAATAGTATCTTCACTAGCATCAAAGGGTAAATAGTCAATTAATTCACCATTGTATTTGTAGTGTGTACAAACTTGAATGTTTTCCAAGTTACTAAGCACGTCTGCTTTCATCATCATTAACTTAGTAACGCCATTAATAGCAATAGCGTATTTAAGAGCGGGTATATCTATCCAGCCACAACGTCTTTTTCTACCAGTAGTTGCACCAAATTCATTACCGACTTTTCCGATAAATTCGCCTACTTCATCAAACAATTCGGTAGGGAAGGGGCCACTACCAACTCTTGTACAATAGGCTTTGAAAATTCCATAAACATCACCAATTTTATTTGGTGCTATTCCTAATCCTGTACAAGCACCAGCAGAAATGGTATTAGAAGAAGTTACAAAAGGATAGGAACCAAAATCAATATCTAATAAAGTACCTTGTGCGCCTTCAGCTAGTATCTTTTTACCTTCTTTTTGTGCTTGATGCAAATAGTGTTCACTATCAATGTGGGTAAACGACTTTAATACTTCTATGCCTTCAAACCATTCTTTTTCTAAACTATCTAGCTCAAAATCCATAAAATCATTATCCAACATGCGTTTATGTTTAGCTACAAGTTTATCATAACGATTCTTAAACTCTAATGAATTGATATCGCCTACTCTAAGACCATTTCTGCCTGTTTTGTCCATATAAGTAGGTCCTATTCCTTTTAAAGTAGAGCCTATTTTGCTTTTACCTTTGGCTTTTTCAGAAGCAGCATCTAATATTTTATGAGTAGGTAGAATAAGATGGGCTTTTTTTGAAAGCAATAATTTTTTAGTTAAATCGACTTCCATCTTATTAAGGGCATCTATTTCCTTTTTGAAGATAATGGGGTCTATAACCACTCCATTACCAACGATGTTGATGGCGTTTTTATGGAATATACCAGAGGGTATAGTATGTAACACATGTTTTATTCCATCAAATTCAAGGGTATGACCTGCGTTAGGACCTCCTTGAAAACGAGCAATAATGTCATAGTCTTGAGTAAGTACATCAACAATTTTACCTTTTCCTTCATCGCCCCATTGTAGGCCTAGTAATACATCTACCGACATCTATATATATTTATTTTTTTGATTGACACTTTTCACATAAACCATAGAGGTTTAAGGAATGATTTGAGACTTTAAACTTTAGCAGTTCTTCTACAGTATTTTTAATATTTTGTATTCTTGGGTCACAAAACTCAATTACGGATTTACACGATGAACAAATCAAATGGTCGTGCTGACCACTAATTAAGGATTTTTCATATTGAGATTGGTTTTTACCAAACTGATGTCTTCTAACTAATTTACTATCAATTAAAAGCTCAATAGTATTATATAAAGTAGCTCTACTTACTCTATATTTTTTGTTCTTCATTTTTATGTACAAGGTCTCAATATCAAAATGACCATTGTGGTCGTATATTTCCTGCAAAATTGCAAAGCGTTCAGGAGTTTTACGCTGACCATTTTTCTCAAGATATTGAGTAAAGATTTCTAATACAGATGAAGTCGATTCTATCCTAGACATTTGTAATAATGTAAAGGGTAAAAATAACTTTTTTTTGAAAAGAAAGAGGACTAATTTTTCAACACTTTTTAAAGACGTTCTACCGACTCAACACCTTCAATACTCTCTAATTTGTTAATAAGATTTTCGAGGTGGACTTTATTAATTACGATTACAGAAATTCTACCATCAAAAATACCGTTGTTTGATTTGATATTAATGGACGAAATATTCACATTCATTTCGTTAGAAATGAGTTTAGTGATTTTATTGACTAAACCAATTTGGTCAAAGCCGTTTATACGTAAAATGGCTGAGTATTCTAGATTTTCAATAGTAGCCCATTTGGCTTTTAAAATTCTATAAGCATATCTAGATTGTAGCTGAATAGCGTTAGGACAATTGACATTATGAACCTTTATTCCCTCATTGATAGTTGTAAAGCCAAATATCTCATCACCACCGATGGAAGAACAGCATTTAGCAAGTTTGTAATCTAGTATTTGTTTATCATTACCAAAAAGTATAGCAGGTTGACTATTGGCACGTTTTACTGTTTCACTGTTGCCAATATTCTTTTGTTCCTTCTTAGAAATTTTACTTTTTAGCAAACCATACCAACCTTGATTTTTGGTGTTCACATAAGAACGGATATGCTTATTATTAAGCTTACCAACACCAAAAAGATAGTACATGTCAAGGCTGTTTTTAAGGTTAAAAAACTTCAACATTTCATTTTCGGTATTATGATTGAAGTTAATTTTTATATGCCTTAATTTCCTTAATAATAATTCTTTTCCTTCTTGCCCTATTTTCTTTTTTTCTTCTTTCAGAGCGTTTTTGATTTTTGACTTTGCTCTAGAAGTTTTAACGAAACTTAGCCAATCTTCCTTTGGTGATTGTTTATTAGATGTTATAATCTCTACTTGGTCTCCACTTTTTAGTATGTGAGAAAATGGTACTAGTTTACCATTGACTTTAGCACCTAAACAATGGCTACCAACTTCTGTATGTATTTCATATGCAAAGTCAAGAGGAGTAGCATCTTTAGGTAATGTTTTTAAGTCGCCATTTGGAGTAAAAATGAATATTTCTTCAGAGAAAAGATTCATTTTAAAATTATCCACAAAATCTATGGCATTGGAATCTGGATTTTCTAATAACTCTCTTATTCTATTAATCCAATTATCAAGATTTGATTCTTTCGAAGATGAGTCTTTGTACTTCCAATGGGCAGCAAAGCCTTTTTCAGCGATATCGTCCATTCTTTCAGTTCGAATTTGTACTTCTACCCATTTTCCATTAGGTCCCATAACAGTAGTGTGCAGAGCTTCATACCCATTGGCTTTTGGGGTTGAAATCCAATCTCTTAATCTATCTGGATTAGGCTTGTAAAAATCAGTGACAATAGAGTAAGCTCTCCAGCAAAAAGCCTTTTCATCTTCTGGATTAGCTTGAATGATAATCCGAATAGCAAATTTGTCAAATACTTCTTCAAATTCTACACCTTGTTTCAACATTTTATTTCGAATAGAAAAAATGGATTTAGGTCGCCCTTTAATGGTGTAATTAAATTCTTGTTTATTTAATTCTTCTTTTAGCGGGATTGTAAATTTATTGATGTAACGAACTCTTGATCGTTTACTTTCAGCTAATTTCTCTGAAATAGCCTTATAAATTTCAGATTTGGTATATTTTAATCCTAAATCTTCTAGCTCTGTTTTAATAGCATAAAGCCCTAACCTATGAGCAAGAGGGGCGTAGAGGTACAATGTTTCAGAGGCAATCTTTAACTGTTTATGTTTAGGCATAGAGGCTAGAGTACGCATATTATGCAATCTGTCAGCTAGCTTTATAAGAATAACTCGAACATCGTCAGAAAGGGTGAGAAGCATCTTTCTAAAATTTTCAGCTTGCATAGATACGTTTTGATCGTATACATCAGAAATTTTAGTTAATCCGTCTATAATTCTTGCTGCCTTAGAGTCAAAAATACGTTCAATATCTTCTAAGGTATAATCGGTATCTTCAACAACATCGTGTAATAAAGCACAAATTATAGAAGTTGTACCTAAACCAATGTCTTTAGCAGCTATCCTCGCAACATCAATTGGATGATAAATGTAGGGCTCACCAGATTTACGACGCATATCTTTATGAGCCTCAACAGCAATGTTAAAAGCTTTACGAATACGTTTTTTATCTTCCTTATCGGTTTTATCACTACAATCTCTAAGTAATCCTCTGTATCTATTGAGAATTTCTTTTCTTTCTATGTCAAGATTTATAGACTGCAAAGTGAAGGTTATTTAGAGGGGAGTACTTTTGTTCTAACTTCACCAAATCCAATTCTAACATTGTCTTTAGTGCTATATGCTTTCATTATAACGGTGTCACCATCGTTGATAAATTTACGTTCGCTGCCATCAGGCATTGATAATGGTTTTGTACCTTTCCAAGAAAGCTCTAACATTGAGCCATAGGCACTTTCATCATTTCCAGAAATAGTTCCTGAAGCCATCATATCACCAGCGTGGATGTCACAGCCATTTACGGTATGATGGGCTAATTGCTGATTCATATTCCAGTACATGTATTTGTAGTTGGATTTTGAGACAGTATGTGCAGAGAAGTTATCGGATTCAATCTGAACTTCTAAATTGATATCAATGTTTTTATTTCCTGTAAACTTTAAATAAGGTAGAACTTCAGGCTTCTGTTCTTCACCTTGACATCTGAAAGGTTCTAATGCATCTAATGTAACAATCCAAGGCGAAATAGAGGAAGCGAAGTTTTTAGCTAAAAATGGTCCTAATGGCACGTATTCCCATTTCTGAATATCTCTTGCAGACCAATCGTTGAAAATAACCATTCCGAAAATATAATCTTCAGCTTCATCTATTGAAATAGAATCACCCAACGGTTTTCCTTCACCAGTAATGAATGCCATTTCTAATTCAAAATCTAGTAATTTACAAGGTCCGAAAACAGGTGCTTTTGCATCTAAAGGTAATTGTTGACCTTTAGGTCTGTAAATATCTGTGCCAGATAGTATTATGGACGATGCACGACCATGATAGCCTACAGGTATATGTAGCCAATTTGGCAACAAGGCATTGTCAGGATCTCTAAACATACAACCCACATTATAAGCATGTTGGCGAGAAGAATAAAAGTCTGTGTAATCTCCAACTTTTACTGGCATACACATTTCTACATCTTGTAAGTCAAATAAGGCAGAAGTAAATTTATCTTTATTATTCTCATCAGTAAAAATTTCAGATATTCTATTCCTAACAGAACGCCAATCTGATTTTTTCTTTTTAAGAAAGTCGTTTAAAAAATCTTTGTCAAAATAGTTTTCAGAAAGGATACCATGAAATGCCCCTAGTTCATACAACTTTGATAGGTTTATTACTGTATCACCAATTCGGCTTACTCCGAATTTACTGTTGTTAATATTTGCTATTCCGAAAG
>JADHMO010000011.1 GCA_016779995.1 Flavobacteriales bacterium | reverse complement strand
TAACCCAACCGACTGCAGTAGTGGCTACGTTTAATGCTAGTCAAACACCATTTACAGCTTCAGCAAGTGGAGGTACGCCACCTTATACATACGAATGGTTGTATTTTGGTAATTATCAGTCTAGTGGAACGACTTTTAGCCCTACTGAAAGTGGTGAATATACTTTAGTTGTTACTGATGCTAACGATTGTGAGGGTCGTAAACTCAACACCTACAATACTGTTGATGTTTCAGAATTTGAAGATTTAGAAGTATTGATTTATCCTAACCCTGTCGGTGATTATTTTAATATTGAAATAAAATCAGAAACTAATTCAGAGGATTTCACTTTCAAATTATTAGATGCTAGGGGAAGAGTGCTTAGTCAGGATTTATTCAAAAAGTCCATTCAAGTTGACAGAAAAAATATATCACCTGGTGTTTATTTTATTCACCTTAACTCCGAGTCAAATTTCATACAACGAAAAATCATTTTTTCAGAAAAAAAATAGGCGTAAAAGCATACTAACTTTAGTCTAGAGATACCCATATTTAATTTTATGGGTATTTTTTTTTGTAAAAAAAGCTACAAATACTATTTGATAGTAAATAAAAATGATTAGATTTGCGCCCCCAAAATAGGGTAGAAACACAATATAAAACGAGAAATAGTATGCCAACTATTCAACAATTAGTAAGGAAAGGAAGGACTAAAATAACTAAAAAGTCCAAGTCAATTGCACTAGCAAGTTGCCCTCAAAGAAGAGGAGTATGTACTAGAGTTTATACAACAACTCCAAAGAAACCAAACTCAGCAATGAGAAAAGTCGCTAGGGTAAGATTAACTAACGGTAACGAAGTCAATGCCTACATTGGAGGTGAAGGACACAACTTACAAGAACACTCTATTGTGCTTGTAAGAGGTGGAAGGGTAAAAGATTTACCTGGTGTTCGTTATCACATTGTGAGAGGTGCCTTAGACACTGCTGGTGTTGATGGTAGAACACAAAGAAGGTCTAAGTATGGTACTAAACAACCTAAAAAATAATTTTAGCTTAAGTATATAAAACAATGAGAAAAAGTCCAGCTAAAAAAAGAAGATTATTGCCTGATGCAAAGTTTAATGATACTATGGTAACACAGTTCGTTAATAATATGATGTATGATGGTAAAAAATCAACAGCTTTTAAAATATTCTACGATGCTCTTGCAATTGTTGATACTCGTGTAGAAGACGAATCACCCTTAGATGTTTGGAAGAAAGCTGTCCAAAATGTAACACCTGCCGTCGAGGTAAGAAGCCGTAGAATAGGTGGTGCTACTTTTCAAATTCCACAGCCAATTAGAGATGCACGTAAATTATCTATGGCTATGAAATGGATGATTGGTTTTGCTAGAAAAAGAAACGATAAAAGCATGTGTCACAAATTAGCTGCTGAAATCGTTGCGGCATACAAAGAAGAAGGAGCAGCATTCAAGAAAAAGCAAGATACTCACAGAATGGCTGAAGCCAATAAAGCATTCTCACACTTTAGATTCTAATAAAATGGCAAAAAGAGATTTAACATTTACAAGAAATATAGGCATTGCCGCTCACATTGATGCTGGTAAGACTACTACTACCGAAAGGATTTTATACTATGGTGGTGTAAGTCATAAAATTGGAGAAGTACACGATGGTGCTGCTACAATGGATTGGATGGAGCAAGAACAAGAAAGAGGTATTACTATTACTTCTGCTGCTACTACTCTTAATTGGAATTACAGAGACAATGATTATCACGTAAATATTATTGATACTCCGGGTCACGTTGATTTTACTGTTGAGGTAAATCGTTCTCTTAGAGTATTAGATGGTTTGGTTTTCTTATTTAGTGCTGTAGATGGTGTTGAGCCTCAATCAGAAACTAACTGGAGATTAGCTGATAACTATAACGTTCCTAGAATTGGCTTTGTAAACAAGATGGATCGTCAAGGTGCTGATTTTTTAAATGTATGTCAGCAAGTAAAAGATATGTTAGGTAGTCACGCTCTACCACTTCAGATTCCAATTGGAAGTGAAGATAAATTTAGAGGTGTTGTTGACCTTATCAATTTCAAAGGGATAGTTTGGAACGAAGATGATATGGGAATGACTTATGAAGAAGTTGAAATTCCAGCAGATATCATTGATGAGGCAAGAGATTACAGAGGTAAACTTCTTGAAGCTGTTGCAGAATTTGATGACAAACTTCTTGAAAAATACTTTGAAGATGAAAACTCTCTTACAGAAAGAGAAATATTAGATGCTTTAAGACAAGCAACTATCGGAGGAAAAGTTATTCCTATGATGTGTGGTTCTGCATTTAAAAATAAAGGTGTTCAAGCTATGCTAGATATGGTAATGGAAATTCTTCCATCTCCAATTGATGCTGAAGCCATTAAAGGTACTAACCCAAAAACTGATGCTGAAGAAAGTAGAAAGCCATCTGTTGATGAGCCGTTTGCTAGTTTAGCATTTAAAATTGCAACAGACCCTTATGTAGGTAGATTATGCTTTACAAGGGCTTATTCAGGTGTTTTAGAATCGGGTTCATACGTTTTAAATACACGTACAAATAAAAAAGAGCGTATTTCTAGAATTTTCCAGATGCACGCTAACAAGCAAAATCAGATTGATCAATTACAAGCTGGTGATATAGCTGCATTAGCAGGATTTAAAGATATTAGAACGGGAGATACTCTATGTTCTGAATCTTCACCTATTGTGTTAGAATCAATGGACTTCCCAGATCCGGTAATTGGAATAGCTATTGAGCCTAAAACTCAAAAGGATATGGATAAACTTGGTGTAGCTTTAGGGAAGCTTGCTGAAGAAGATCCTACATTTACAGTTAAAACAGACGAAGATTCAGGACAAACAATTATCTCTGGTATGGGTGAGTTACACTTGGATATTATTGTTGATCGTCTGAAAAGAGAATTTGGTGTAGAGTGTAATCAAGGTGCTCCTAAAGTAGCTTACAAAGAAGCAATTACATCATCTGTATCGACAAGAGAAACATACAAAAAGCAATCTGGTGGACGTGGTAAGTTCGCTGATATTCAATTCGAGATGTCCCCAGTTGACGAGGATTTCGAAGGAGATGGATTGCAATTTGTTGACCAAATCAAAGGTGGAGCAATTCCAAAAGAATTTATTCCATCTATTGAAAAAGGATTTAAACAAGCAATGCAAAATGGTGTTTTAGCAGGTTTTGAAGTAGATTCATTAAAAGTGAGACTTTTTGATGGTTCTTTCCATGACGTGGATTCAGATCAATTATCTTTTGAGATATGTGCTAAGTTAGCATTTAAAAACGCTTGTAAAGGAGCCAATCCTGTTCTTCTAGAACCTATAATGAAAGTTGAAGTAGTTACTCCAGAGCAAAACATGGGTGATGTAGTAGCTGACCTTAACAGAAGAAGAGGTATTATGCAAGGAATGGATTCAAGAAATGGTGCTGAAGTTGTTAAAGCTCACGTGCCACTTTCTGAAATGTTTGGGTATGTCACCACATTGAGAACATTATCATCAGGTAGAGCAACATCTACAATGGAATTCTCTCATTTTTCTGAATGTCCGAAAAACGTTTCTGATGCAGTAATAGACGAAGTAAAAGGATTAAAACAAGCATAAATTCATTAAAGTAATGAGTCAAAAAATAAGAATCAAGCTTCAATCGTATGATCACAATCTAGTAGACAAGTCTGCTGAGAAGATTGTAAAAACTGTTAAATCTGCAGGTGCAGTAGTTAGTGGGCCGATTCCACTACCAACACATAAGCGTATTTATACGGTTTTGCGTTCTCCTCACGTAAACAAAAAGTCTAGAGAGCAATTTCAATTGTGCGCTCATAAAAGATTGATGGATATTTATTCTACATCATCTAATACCATCGATGCACTGATGAAATTAGAACTTCCTAGTGGAGTTGATGTTGAAATTAAAGTGTGATAGTTTAATTATAAAAACTAAAAGACAAACAAAATGTCAGGAATAATAGGAAAAAAAGTAGGTATGACAAGCTTCTTCGATGACAATGGAAAGAATATTCCTTGTACCGTAATTGAAGCTGGACCATGCGTAATTACTCAGGTTAAGACATCTGAGACGGATGGTTATAATGCACTACAACTTGGTTTTGAAGATCAAAAAGAAAGCAGAGTGAATCAACCTAAAATGGGTCACTTTAAAAAAGCTAAAGTTTCACCAAAGAAAAAGTTGGTTGAGTTTAGAGATTTTGAAGGTGAGTTTAACTTAGGCGATTCTGTTACTGTTGAAATCTTTGAGGAAGGCGAATATGTAGATGTTGTCGGAACCTCAAAAGGTAAAGGTTTTCAAGGTGTTGTTAAGAGATACAACTTTAGAGGTGTTGGTGATGCTACACACGGACAGCATAACAGAATGCGTGCTCCAGGTTCTATTGGTGCAGCTTCATACCCAGCTCGTGTATTCAAAGGAATGAGAATGGCTGGTCAAATGGGAAACAAAAGAGTTAAGGAAACTAACCTACAAGTAATGAAAGTTTTCCCTGAGAAAAATTTATTAGTAGTGAAAGGTGCTATTCCCGGAGCTAAGAACTCATATGTAATTGTAGAAAAATAATGGAGTTAGCAGTATACAATATAAGCGGTAAGAAGACTACAAAGAAAGTCAAGCTTAACAAAAATGTTTTTGGTGTAGAACCAAACAATCACGCTATCTATTTAGATGTTAAGCAGTACTTGGCTAATCAACGTCAAGGTACTCACAAGTCTAAAGAACGTGGTGAGATAACAGGATCTACTAGAAAAATTAAAAAGCAAAAAGGTACTGGTACAGCTCGTGCTGGTTCTATCAAGAATCCATTATTTAGAAGTGGTGGTCGAGTTTTTGGACCACAGCCTAGAGATTATGGTTTCAAGTTGAACAAGAAAGTAAAGAGAGTAGCTCGTGCTTCTGCTCTTACTCTAATGGCAAAAGATAATAACATTACCGTTTTAGAAGACTTTAGCTTCGACGCTCCAAAGACAAAGCAATATCTTGAGATGCTAGCTAACTTTGAGTTAAGCGGTAAAAAGACGCTTTTAATACTAAATGAGCCTAATCAGAATATCTATTTATCGGCTAGAAATTTAGATAGAACTAATGTTACTACATCAGCTAATTTGAACACTTATCAAATTATGAATGCAGGAAACATTTTAATGGTTGAGAGTTCAATCAAAGCAATTGAAAACACTTTAAGTTAAGACGATGAGTATTTTAATAAAACCAATAATAACTGAAAAAATGACTGCTGCTAGCGAGGAGTTTAATCGCTATGGATTTGTTGTTGATAGAAATGCTAACAAGATACAAATCAAAGGAGCAGTTGAAGAAGCCTATGGCGTAACTGTAGATTCAGTTAGAACAATGAATTATGCTGGTAAATCTAAAAGTCGTTTCACAAAAGCTGGAGTGATTAGTGGTAGAACAAGTCATTTTAAAAAGGCGATTGTTCAACTAGCAGAAGGAGATACAATTGATTTTTATAGCAACATCTAATTTTTAAAAAGATGGGATTAAGAAAACTAAAACCAACAACACCTGGACAGCGTTTCAAAGTAGTCAACGACTTTGAGCAATTAACAACTGGAAACAATCCAGTTAAGTCACTTATTTTGAAAAAATCAAAATCTGGTGGTAGAAATAATACAGGTAAGATGACAATGCGCCATACTGGTGGTGGTCATAAAAAGAGATATAGAGTCATTGACTTTAAAAGAAATAAGTTTGGGATTCCTGCTACAGTAAGTACTGTTGAGTACGATCCAAACAGAACTGCTTTTATTGCTCTATTAAACTATGCTGATGGTGAAAAAAGATACATCATTTGTCCTAACGGAATGAAAGTAGGTCAAACGGTAGTTTCTGGTAAAGATGCTACTCCAGAGGTTGGTAATACTCTTTATCTTTCTGATATTCCTTTAGGTGCTACTATTCACAATATCGAACTTCGTCCTGGTCAGGGTGGTGTAATGGTAAGAAGTGCAGGAGCTTATGCTCAACTTATGGCACGTGATGGTAAATATGCTATTATCAAACTGGCTTCTGGTGAAGTAAGAATGGTATTACAAACGTGTTTAGCCACTATTGGTACAGTTTCTAATTCAGAGCATAGTCTTCAAAACTCTGGTAAAGCAGGTAGAAGTCGTTGGTTAGGAAGAAGACCAAGAACTAGACCAGTAGCGATGAATCCTGTCGATCATCCAATGGGTGGTGGTGAAGGTAGAGCATCGGGTGGTCATCCAAGATCAAGAAATGGTATACCTGCTAAAGGATATAAGACACGTGCTAAAAAGAATAATTCTAACATATACATTGTCGAAAGACGTAAGAAATAAGAATAAATTATGGCTAGATCATTAAAGAAAGGTCCATTTATACACTTTAAACTTCAAAAGAAAGTTGAAAGTAACATTTCATCTGGTAAAAACAACGTCATCAAAACGTGGTCTCGTGCCTCTATGATTTCTCCAGATTTTGTTGGACAAACTATTGCGGTTCATAATGGAAGACAATTTATCCCTGTTTTCATTACTGAAAATATGGTAGGTCACAAATTAGGTGAATTTTCTCCAACTCGTACCTTTAGAGGTCACGGTGGTAACAAGAAAAAATAATAACACATGGGAGTTAGAAAAAGAAATACTGCTGAAGCATTAAAAGAGGCTCGTAAAAATGTAGCCTTCGCAAAACTTAATAATTGTCCGACATCTCCAAGAAAGATGAGATTAGTGGCTGATATTATTAGAGGAGAAGATGTTGAAAAAGCACTCAACATTTTGAAGTTTAATTCAAAAGAAGCTTCAGGCAGATTAGAAAAATTGTTGCTTTCTGCTATTGCTAATTGGGAATCTAAAAATGAAGGTTCTAACATTGAGAATAGCAACTTATATGTTAAAGAAATAACTGTAGATAGTGGTAGAATGCTAAAGCGTGTTCAACCAGCTCCTCAAGGTAGAGCTCACAGAATTAGAAAAAGATCTAATCACGTAACAATAGTATTAGGTAGTAGAATACAAGAAAACCAAGATTCATAATGGGACAAAAAACAAATCCAATAGGTAATAGATTAGGATACATCAAAGGATGGGATTCTAACTGGTATGGTGGAAGAAATTATGGTGATAAAATTGCTGAAGACAGCAAGATTCGTCAGTACATCGGCGTTAGACTTTCTAACGCAAGTGTAGCTAGAGTTGTAATTGAAAGAACTCTTAAGATGGTTACTATAACTATACACACTGCCAGACCAGGTATTATTATCGGAAAAGGTGGTCAAGAAGTTGATAAATTGAGAGAAGAGCTTAAGAAAATTACCAAGAAAGAAGTTCAAATCAACATCTTTGAAATCAAACGTCCTGAATTAGACGCTACTCTTGTAGCTGCTAGTATAGCTCGTCAAATCGAAGGAAGAATTTCTTTCCGTCGTGCTATAAAAATGGCAATTGCTAGTACTATGAGAATGGGTGCTGAAGGTATTAAAGTTAAAATCTCTGGTCGTTTAAATGGAGCAGAGATGGCACGTTCTGAAATGTTTAAAGACGGAAGAACTCCTCTTCATACGTTTAGAGCCGATATTGACTATGCTTTAGAAGAAGCACACACTACCTATGGAAGAATTGGTGTGAAAGTGTGGATTTGCAAAGGTGAAGTATACGGTGCTCGTGATTTATCGCCGAACGTTGGTTTAGCTAACAAGCCTAACGGACCAAAAAGTGGAGGCAAGTTTAAAAGAAAAAGAAAGTAATTAGATAAGATAAAAGCGTAATAAAGATATGTTACAGCCAAAGAAGACAAAGTTTAGAAAAATGCAAAAGGGCAAAATGAAAGGTTTTGCTCAGCGAGGACACCAATTATCGTTTGGTTCTTTCGGGATAAAAGCATTGGAAGAAACATGGATAACAGCTCGTCAGATAGAGGCAGCTCGTATTGCGGTAACTCGTTATATGAAAAGACAAGGGCAAGTATGGATACGTATTTTTCCAGACAAACCTGTCACATCAAAGCCTGCAGAGGTAAGAATGGGTAAAGGTAAAGGTGCTCCTGAATATTGGGCGGCAGTTGTTAGACCTGGTAGAGTACTTTTTGAATGTGAAGGCGTTTCTAAAGAAGTAGCACAAGAAGCACTTCGTTTAGCTTCTCAAAAGTTACCAATTAAAACAAAATTTGTCGTTCGTAGAGATTACGTTGAGGCTAAATAATAAATAATTATGAAACAGTCAGTTATCAAAGAAATGGCAACTAATGAGCTTGAGGCTCTGCTAGAGACAGAGAAAGCTCGTTTAGAAAAAATGAAAGTAAATCATATGGTTTCTCCTTTAGAGAACCCTAAGCAAATTACTTTTACTAGAAAAACAGTAGCTAGAATTAATACAGAATTGAGATCTAGAGAATTAATTGAAGCACAAAATTAGGAAGAAATGAGAAACCTAAGAAAAGAAAGAATCGGTGTTGTAACAAGTAACAAAATGGACAAGTCTATTGTTGTTTCTGTTGTAAGAAAAGAAAAACACCCACTTTACGGAAAATTCGTTATGAAGACTAGTAAGTTTACTGCTCATGATGAAAAAAATGACTGCAATAGTGGTGATACCGTAAAAATTATGGAAACTCGTCCAATCAGTAAAAACAAGTGTTGGAGATTAGTTGAAATTATAGAAAGAGCTAAATAAGATGATACAACAAGAAAGTAGATTAAAAGTAGCCGACAATTCTGGTGCTAAAGAAGTACTTTGTATTAAAGTCCTTGGTGGTTCAAAAAGAAGATATGCTTCAATTGGTGATACTATAGTAGTCACTGTAAAAGATGCCATACCTTCAGGAAACATTAAGAAAGGTACTGTAGTCAAGGCAGTTGTCGTAAGAACTAGAAAAGAAACACGTCGTCCTGATGGTTCATACATACGCTTTGATGACAATGCCTGTGTATTATTAAACCCAACTGGAGAGATGAGAGGTACACGTATCTTTGGACCTGTTTCTAGAGAATTAAGAGATAAACAATTTATGAAAATTGTATCATTAGCGCCTGAGGTGCTTTAATATAAATACTATTATGTCGAAGTTACACATAAAAAAAGGAGATACTGTAAAGGTTATTGCTGGAAACTCTAAAGGACAAGAGGGTAAAGTAATAGAGGTTATTATTTCTAAATCTAGAGCTCTAGTTGAAGGAGTAAATATGGTCTCCAAGCATACAAAGCCTAATGCAGCTAGTCCACAAGGTGGAATTATCAAAAAAGAATCTTCTATTCATATTTCTAACTTAATGTTAGTTGATCCTAAATCTGGTGATGCTACTCGTATAGGAAGAAAGATAGACGATAAAACAGGAAAATTAACACGTTATTCTAAAAAATCAGGGGAGGTAATTAAGTAATGTATACACCTAGATTAAAAACAAAGTATTCAGAGGAAATTGTAGCTAGGCTACTAGAGAAGTACTCTTACAAATCAGTAATGCAAGTGCCAAAACTTGAAAAGATTTGTTTAAACCAAGGTTTAGGAGATGCTGTTACTGACAAAAAGATGGTAGATCAAGCTTGCGATGAGATGACATTAATCACTGGTCAAAAAGCCGTTGCAACGAAGTCAAAAAAGGATATTTCTAACTTTAAATTAAGAAAAGGAATGCCAATTGGTGCTCGTGTAACATTGAGAGGTGATAAAATGTACGAATTCTTAGATCGTTTTATAACTTCTTCATTACCTAGAGTACGTGACTTCAGAGGTATCAATCCAAAAGGATTCGATGGTAGAGGAAACTATAATTTAGGAATTAAAGAACAAATCATATTTCCTGAAATCGATATCGATAAAGTAAATAAAATAACAGGTATGGATATCACTTTTGTGACATCAGCACCTACTGATGAAGAAGCAATGAGTCTATTAACAGAATTTGGTTTACCATTTAAAAAATAAGTTATGGCTAAAGAATCAATGAAGGCAAGAGAAGTAAAGCGTCAAAAGCTTGTCGAAAAGTACGCAGAAAAAAGAGCAGCTTTAAAAGCAGCAGGTGATTATGAAGCATTACAGAAGCTTCCTAAAAACGCTTCTCCTGTTAGACTACACAACAGATGTAAATTAACTGGTCGTCCAAAAGGATATATGCGTCAGTTTGGTATTTCTAGAGTTACCTTTAGAGAAATGGCTAATCAAGGCCTTATACCAGGAGTAAAGAAAGCAAGTTGGTAATTAGATAAAATTAGAAAATGTATACAGATCCAATAGCAGATTATTTGACGCGTATTAGAAACGCAGCAAAAGCAGGACATAAAGTCGTTATGATTCCTTCTTCTAACACAAAGAAGGAAATGACTAAGATTTTAAAAGACAAAGGTTATATTCTAAACTACAAGTTTGAAGAAGATAACAAACAAGGAATGATTAAAATAGCCCTTAAATACAACGGGTCAACTCCTGCGTTCAAGAAAATTGAGCGTATTAGTAAGCCTGGTTTGAGAAAATATGCCAACAAAGAAACTATGCCTAGAGTACTTAACGGTTTAGGTATCGCTATTCTTTCTACTTCTAAAGGTGTTATTACTGACAAAGAAGCAAAGAATTTAAATGTTGGTGGCGAAGTATTATGCTACGTTTATTAATAAGAATAATAAAGATAAGAAATGTCTAGAATAGGAAATAACCCCATTGAATTGCCACAAGGAGTGACTATCACTCTTGCAGAAAACAATTCAGTACTTGTAAAAGGTAAACTTGGTGAATTATCAAAAACCTTTCACGCTGATTTATCGGTTAATGTAGAAGAAAACTCTGTTACAGTAAACCGTCCTTCAGATAGTAAGGAGCACAAATCTTTTCATGGTCTTACACGATCACTATTAAACAACATGGTAATTGGTGTGTCGGAAGGATTTAAAAAAGAATTAGAGCTTGTTGGTGTAGGTTATCGTGCAAGTAACTCAGGACAAAAATTAGAATTAGCATTAGGTTTTTCACACAATGTAATCTTTGAAATTCCTGCTGAAGTAAAAGTTGAAACACTTTCTGAAAAAGGTAAAAACCCAATTATTACTTTAACCTCTATGGATAACCAATTACTAGGGGCTGTTGCCGCTAAGATTCGTTCTCTTAGAAAGCCTGAGCCATACAAAGGAAAAGGAATTAAGTATGTTGGAGAGCAATTAAGAAGAAAAGCTGGTAAAACTGCTGCTAAATAAAAATTAAAAATTTTATAGAAACATGGCGTTTTCAAAAGAATCGAGAAGAAATAAAATTAGAAGAAGAGTAAGAGCTACTATCTCTGGTACATCAGAGATGCCAAGACTTGCTGTTTTTAGAAGTAATAAAGAAATCTATGCACAGTTAATCAATGACATTGATGGTAAAACTATTGCTGCTGCTTCTTCTAAAGATATAAAAGGCACTAAAATTGAACAAGCGGGTGCTGTTGGTAAGGCTATTGCCGAAAAAAGTATTGCTGCTGGAGTATCAAAAGTTGTTTTTGATAGAGGTGGATACCTTTACCATGGTAGAGTTAAGGCTTTAGCTGAGGGTGCTCGTGAATCAGGTTTAAAATTTTAAGAAATAAAATATGTCAGATATTAAAAGAGTAAAAGCAAGCGACATCGAGTTAGCAGACAGACTAGTTGGGATACAACGTGTAACCAAAGTAACTAAAGGTGGTCGTACATTCAGTTTTTCTGCAATTGTGGTTGTAGGAGATGGTAATGGTATCGTCGGTCATGGTTTAGGTAAATCTCAGGAGGTTACAGTTGCTATTAGCAAAGCTATTGATTCTGCTAAAAAGAATTTGGTTAAAGTTCCTGTTCAAAATGGTACTATACCTCACGAACAAGAAGCCAAGTATTCAGGTTCTCAAGTGCTTATCAAGCCTGCTTCAAATGGTACTGGTGTTAAAGCCGGTGGTGCGATGCGTGCCGTATTAGAAAGTGCTGGAGTACACGATGTACTAGCTAAATCTAAAGGCTCATCAAATCCTCACAACTTAGTGAAAGCTACAATGAAAGCTTTGACTGAATTAAGAGATGCAAAACAAGTTGCTTCACAAAGAGGTGTGAATTTAGAAACAGTTTTTAACGGATAAAAATTATACTGATGGCTAAAATCAGAGTTACGCAAGTAAAAAGTAAAATAGGCAGACCTGAAAGACAAAAGAGAACAATGTTAGCTTTAGGTTTGAAAAAAATGAACCAAACAGTTGAGCATGAGGCAACTCCTCAAGTGTTGGGTATGGTAAAAAAAGTAGCGCACCTTTTAAAGGTCGAAGAAGTAAAATAAATTAAAGATGGATTTAAGTAATCTTACTCCTGCAAAAGGATCAATTAAAAATAGAAAAAGAATCGCCAGAGGTGAAGGTTCTAAAAAAGGTGGTACTTCAACAAGAGGTCACAAAGGAGCTAAATCTCGTTCTGGATATTCAAGAAAGATAGGTTTTGAAGGTGGTCAAATGCCGCTTCAAAGAAGAGTCCCTAAATTCGGATTTACCAATCCTAACAGAAAAGAGTTTAGAGGTGTTAATTTACATACTCTTCAAACCTTAGTTGACAATAAAAAAGTAAAAGACACAATAGATTTAGAGATCCTTATTGCTAATGGATTAGCACATAAAAATGACCTTGTAAAAATCTTAGGTAGAGGTGAGCTAAAGGCTAAATTGAACGTTACTGTTCATGGTTTTTCTGCTAGTGCAAAATCTGCTATTGAATCTGCTGGTGGTACAGCTACCACACTGTAATATAGAACTATGAAGAATCTAATCACTACATTAAAAAATATCTGGAAGATAGAGGACCTAAGAACTAGAATTCTAGTTACTTTAGGTTTTATACTTATCTATCGATTAGGAGCTCAAGTTCCATTACCAGGTATTGACGCTAGCGTTTTAGCAGCAGCTAATGAGGCTAGTGGTGGTCCTGATGGATTATTAGGACTTTTAAACCTATTTACTGGTGGAGCATTTGCTCAAGCTTCTATCTTTGCTCTAGGAATTATGCCATACATCTCTGCATCAATTGTTATTCAATTGATGGGTATAGCTGTGCCATATTTCCAGAAACTACAAAGAGAAGGTGAAAGTGGTAGAAGAAAAATCAATAATATAACACGTTATTTAACAATTCTTATTACTGCTTTCCAAGCTCCAGGCTTTGTAGCTAATCTAAAAAGCCAATGGTTAAATAAGCCTATTCAAATGGCTGATGGTACTTTCGGATATGTCTTTGCCAATAACGAGGCATCTATTATGTTTACAATAATGTCTGTGCTTGTGCTTGTAACAGGAACCATGTTTGTAATGTGGTTAGGTGAAAAGATAACAGACAGAGGTATAGGTAATGGTATATCACTTATCATTATGATAGGTATTATTGCAGCCTTACCAGGCTCTTTATTTGCTGAATTTGCAGCCGCTTTAGAAAGTCAAGGTGGTGGTTTAGTAATTTTCCTGATAGAGATATTAGCACTTATGTTAGTTATTCTTGTTAGTATCTTACTAGTGCAAGGAACAAGACGAATACCAGTCAACTTTGCTAAAAGAGTAGTCGGTAATAAACAATACGGTGGTGTGCGTCAGTACATCCCTTTGAAAGTAAACGCATCAGGAGTAATGCCAATTATCTTTGCTCAAGCGAT
This sequence comes from Flavobacteriales bacterium, assembly GCA_016779995.1. Lineage (NCBI taxonomy): Bacteria > Pseudomonadati > Bacteroidota > Flavobacteriia > Flavobacteriales > Flavobacteriales bacterium. The sequence goes on along the minus strand of JADHMO010000011.1, from coordinate 41,094 downwards.
TATGTTTGTTCCAATTACCTTGGTTGGTTTTTCAGAATCGGAAACATTACAAGGTTTTGCAGCAGCATTTACTGATTTTGCAGGATTTTGGTACAATTTAGTTTTCTTCTTAATGATTGTAATATTCACATATTTTTACACTGCTATTACGGTTAATCCGAAACAAATGGCAGACGATATGAAGAAAAACGGTGGTTTCATTCCAGGAGTTAAGCCAGGTCGTAAGACTGCTGAATTCTTAGACGATGCCATGTCAAAAATTACCTTGCCAGGTTCTTTATTCTTAGCATTTGTAGCTATTCTTCCTGCATTTGCTATGCAATTTGGTGTTAATCAAGGATTTGCCCAATTTTATGGTGGTACATCTTTATTAATTATGGTGGGGGTAGTGTTGGATACACTACAACAAATTGAAAGTCACTTATTAATGCGTCATTATGACGGATTAACGAGTACTGGAAGAATAAAAGGAAAGTCATCAGGAATGATGGGACAATAAAACGGATTCGATGATCTTTATTAAGACCGACGAAGAAGTTGAATTGATAAGAAAAAGTTCTTTACTTGTTGCAAAGGCACACGCCGAGGTTGCCAAAATGATTGAGCCAGGAGTTACAACTCTACAACTTGATCAACGTGCTGAAGAGTACATACTTGATAACGGAGGCGTACCAGCTTTTAAAGGATACAATGGGTTTCCGAACACATTGTGTATGTCGCCAGATAGTCAAGTGGTGCACGGTATACCGAATGACGAACCTCTTAAAGAAGGTTCTATTTTATCGGTAGATTGTGGTGTATTGATGAATGGTTTTTATGGTGACTCTGCATATACTTATGCTATAGGTAATATAGATGCAGAAACTCAAAAGCTGTTAGATGTGACCAAAGATTGCTTGTATAAAGGAATTGAACAAGCTATTGTAGGAAACCGAGTTGGAGATATCAGTCATGCTGTTCAACAACATGCAGAATCTCATAATTACGGAGTCGTACGAGAGCTGGTCGGTCACGGAGTGGGTGAACATTTACATGAAAGCCCAGAAGTGCCAAATTATGGTAAACGTGGACGTGGTCCTAAGTTACAAAATGGGTTAGTCATAGCTATAGAGCCAATGATTAATATGGGAGTAAAAAATATCCGTCAGCATTCTGATGGTTGGACAATTACTACTGCTGATAACAAACCATCAGCACATTTTGAGCACACCATAGTAGTAAGACAAGGAAAAGCTGATATCTTATCAAGTTTTGAATGGATAGAAAAAGAATTGAATAAAAAATAAAAATGGCCAAACAGGCACACATAGAACAAGATGGAGTAATCACTCAAGCCCTCTCTAACGCAATGTTTAGAGTAGAGCTAGAGAATGGACATATCATTACAGCCCATATATCGGGAAAAATGAGAAAGTTTTACATCAAGTTATTGCCTGGGGATAAAGTAAAATTAGAAATGTCGCCATACGATTTAACAAAAGGAAGAATAACTTACAGATACTAAGAAAATGAAAGTTAGAGCATCATTAAAAAAGAGAAGTGAAGATTGCAAAATCGTTCGAAGAAAAGGACGCTTATATGTAATCAATAAAAAGAATCCTAAGTTTAAACAACGTCAAGGTTAATTTAAAAAATAGTAAATGGCTAGAATTGCAGGTATCGATTTACCAAAAAACAAAAGAGGCGTAATAGGTCTTACATACATCTACGGTATAGGATCTAGTGTCGCTAAAAACATCTTAGATAAAGCTGGGATTGATCACAGCGTAAAAGTTCAGGATTGGAACGATAAACAACTATCTGATATTCGTCAAATTATTGGTGACGAAGTGAAAGTTGAAGGAGAGTTACGTTCTGAAACACAAATGAACATTAAGCGATTGATGGATATCGGTTGTAACAGAGGTATTCGTCATCGTGTAGGTTTACCTTTAAGAGGTCAACGAACTAAGAACAATTCCAGAACTCGTAAAGGAAGAAGAAAAACAGTAGCTAACAAGAAAAAAGCTACTAAATAATAAAAACTGAGATATGGCTAAATCAAATCAGAAAAAAAGAACTGTAAAAGTGGAAGCAGTAGGACAAGCACACATCCAAGCTACTTTCAACAATATCATTATTTCTTTGACTAACAATCAAGGTCAAGTAATTTCTTGGTCGTCAGCAGGGAAAATGGGTTTTAGAGGTTCAAAGAAAAATACTCCTTATGCTGCTCAAACGGCTGCTGAAGACTGTGCTGCAAGAGCTCATGAAGCAGGGTTAAGAAAAGTAAAAGTATTTGTAAAAGGTCCAGGTTCAGGAAGAGAATCTGCTATAAGAACTTTACACAATAGTGGTATTGTGGTTACAGAAATAGTAGATATTACACCGATACCACATAACGGCTGTCGTCCTCCTAAAAGACGTAGAGTATAATTACAAAGAATTAAGATAAACATTTAAGAAATGGCAAGATACAGAGGTCCACAATCAAAAATTGCAAGACGATTCAACGAACCTATTTTTGGTCCTGATAAGGCTTTAGAAAGAAAAAACTATGGTCCTGGACAACACGGAAATAATAGAAGGTCTAAGAAATCGGAATATGCTGGTCAGTTAGCTGAAAAGCAAAAGGCTAAGTACACATACGGTATCTTAGAAAAGCAATTTTCTAACTTATTTAAAGAAGCTTCAAGAAGAAAAGGTATTACCGGTGAAATTCTTTTACAGCTTTGTGAGGCTCGTCTAGATAATATCGTTTATAGATTGGGCATTGCCCCTACACGTAGAGCATCAAGACAATTGGTTACACACAGACACATCACTGTAAATGGAAAAACTATGAACATTCCATCTTACTCAGTAAATGTAGGTGATGTAATCGCTGTACGTGAAAAATCAAAATCATTAGAGGTTATAACTAACTCTCTAGTTAATTCAAATGAAAGATGTGAATATGTTGAGTGGAATCCAGATTTAATGTCTGGTAAGCTTTTAGCCGTGCCACAGAGAGAGCAAATTGCTGAAAACATAAAAGAACAACTTATCGTTGAATTATATTCTAAATAATAACTAAATCACCCTATTGATATGTCAATATTAGATTTTCAAAGACCAGACAAAGTTTACATGATAGAGTCAACAGACTTTCATGGTAACTTCGAATTCAGACCACTAGAACCAGGATATGGTTTAACTATTGGAAACGCTCTAAGAAGAGTACTACTTTCTTCTTTGGAAGGATTTGCTATCACTTCAATAAAAATTGAAGGTGTAGAGCACGAGTTCTCATCTATTAAAGGTGTTGTAGAAGATGTTACAGAAATGATTCTGAACTTAAAACAAATTCGCCTTAAGCAACAAATAGAAGACGATAATTCAGAGAAAGTTCAAGTGAAAATTGGTGGTAAAGATCAACTTACTGCAGGTGATATAGGAAAGAGTTTAACTTCTTTTCAGATATTAAACCCTGAGTTGGTTATCTGTAACATGGATAAATCAGTTGAAATTGAAATGGAACTTACTATTGAAAAAGGTAGAGGTTACATTCCTTCTGAAGAAAACAAAAAAGTTACTGCTCCATTAGGAACAATTTTCATTGATTCAATTTTTACACCTATAAAAAATGTAAAATTTGGCGTTGAGAACTTCCGTGTTGAGCAAAAAACAGATTATGAGAAGTTAGTATTCGAAATCCTTACTGACGGTTCAATTCACCCTAAAGATGCTTTAACTGAAGCTGCTAAAATTCTAATTCAGCACTTTATGTTGTTCGCTGATGAAAATGTATCATTCGAGCAAACGGAGTCTGATAGCTCTCACGAGTTTGATGAAGACACACTTCACATGCGTCAATTACTTAAAACAAAATTAACAGACCTAGAATTATCGGTTAGAGCTTTGAATTGCTTGAAGACTGCCGAGGTTGAAACTTTAGGCGAGTTAGTTTCTTTTAACAAGTCAGATTTATTGAAGTTTAGAAACTTTGGTAAGAAATCATTGACTGAGTTAGAAGAAATGGTTTTGGTCAAAGGTTTAAACTTTGGAATGGATGTAGCTAAATTTAATTTAGATAAGGAATAGTAAAATGAGACACGGAAAGAAATTTAATCATTTAGGTAGAAAAACAGCGCACAGAAAAGCTATGCTTTCGAATATGGCTTGTTCGCTTATCGAACACAAGCGTATCAAAACTACCGTAGCAAAAGCTAAAGCACTAAGAAAGTTTGTTGAACCTCTAATCACTAAGTCTAAAACAGACACTACACATTCTAGAAGAATTGTTTTTAGTCACCTTAGACAAAAAGAAGTTGTTACTGAATTATTCGGAGATGTTGCATCTAAGGTAGCTACAAGAAATGGAGGTTATACAAGAATTCTTAGAACAGGTAATCGTTTAGGTGATAATGCCGAAATGTGTTTAATAGAGCTTGTTGATTATAACGAAACCTATGTTACAGACAAGCCTACGAAAAAGGCAAAATCTACTAGACGTTCAGGTGGTGCTAAGAAAGCCTCTGCCGCTACACCAGCTGTAGAAGAAGCAGTAGTTGTTGAAGAAACTACATCTGAAGAAACAGTAGTAGAGGAAACAAAAACTGAAGAAGTAGTAGCAGAAACAACAGAAACACCAGCTGCTGAAGTAGTAGAAGAAGAAAAAGCTGAAGCTACAGAAGAAACTTCTGAAGTTAAGGAAGAAGAAACTAAAGAAGAAAACAACGCCGAAGATAATGAGACAAAAAGTGAGTAATCTCACATATCTGTCTTAAATACTAAATCAAGGGATAGGCGTTAGCGTTTTATCCCTTTTTTTTTATTTTTATGAAGATGAAATACAAAAGTAAATCAGACGCCGTTCTTTTATTGGAAGATGGAACCGTCTTTTTTGGAAAATCTGCAGGTATGACTGGTACAGCTACTGGTGAGATTTGCTTTAATACTGGAATGACAGGCTATCAAGAAATATTCACTGACCCATCTTATTTTGGGCAAATTATGTTGACTACTAATGCCCATATTGGTAATTATGGTATTCATAGTGATGAGGTAGAATCGGACAGAATGAAAATTTCAGGATTGATTTGTAAGAACTATAACCTGAATTATTCAAGACCTGATGCTGAGGAATCCATTCAAGACTATTTTGAGTCTGAAGAAATGGTAGCTATTTCGGATGTTGATACTAGAGCTTTAGTTAGACATATAAGGGATAAAGGAGCAATGAATGGAATTATTTCTTCAGAAACTACTGATATTGAGACTCTTAAGGAAAAATTAAATCAAGTGCCTTCAATGGAAGGATTGCAGTTATGCGATAAAGTTTCTACAACAACACCTTATTTTTTTGGTGATGAAAATGCTAAATTTAAAGTAGCCGTATTAGATTTTGGAGTCAAAAGAAATATTTTAAAATGTTTGGCTGATAGAGGATGTTATTTAAAAGTATTCCCTTATAATACACCATTTGAAGAATTGGAATCTTGGAGTCCTGATGGATACTTTCTGTCAAATGGACCAGGAGATCCATCTGTAATGCCTGAAGTTATTGAAAATGTAAAAAAGATTACTAACACTATGTTTCCAGTCTTTGGTATTTGTTTAGGTCATCAAGCTCTAGCAATTTCAGAAGGTATTTCGACCTACAAAATGCATAATGGTCACAGAGGAATAAACCACCCTGTACAGAATCTAGAAACAGGTAAGTGTGAAGTAACTTCTCAAAATCATGGTTTTGGTATAAAAGCCGAAGATGTTGAAAAGCATTCTAATGTAGAAGCAACACACATTAATTTAAATGATAAAACAGTTGAAGGTATAAAAATCAATGATAAAAATGCTTTCTCAGTTCAATATCACCCTGAGTCGTCGCCTGGTCCACACGATTCAAGATATTTATTTGACCACTTTATTAACCTAATACAAGAACACAAAAAGTAATGAGTAGAATAGTCGCAATACATGCAAGACAAATTTTAGATTCAAGAGGTAATCCTACTGTTGAGGCAGATGTAATCACTGAGAACGGAATAATGGGTAGAGCAGCAGTACCATCAGGCGCATCTACCGGAAAACACGAGGCGGTTGAGTTAAGAGATGGTGATAAAGGTGTTTATGTAGGTAAAGGTGTTTTAAAAGCAGTACATAATGTAAATACTGCAATTGCCGAAGAATTAAAAGGTATGTACGTCAGTGATCAGGCTTCTATTGATTCTGCTATGATTCGTTTAGATGGTACAGAAAATAAAGCAAATTTAGGTGCTAATGCAATGTTGGCTGTATCTATGGCAGTAGCAAAAGCAGCGGCTCAAGAGAATGGACAGTTGCTATTCAATTATATAGGAGGAATTAATGCACGTACACTTCCTATTCCTATGATGAATATTTTGAATGGTGGTTCGCATGCAGATAATAGTATCGACTTTCAAGAATTTATGGTTATGCCGGTAGGGGCTAATTCTTTTAGTGAAGCTTTAAGAATGGGAACAGAAGTTTTTCATAACTTGAAAGAAGTATTGAAGTCAAAAGGATTTTCTACAAATGTTGGAGATGAGGGTGGTTTTGCACCAAATTTAGGCTCTAATGTTGAGGCTGTAGAAACGGTTCTACAAGCGATAGAAAAAGCAGGTTACAAGCCTGGTGATGATATGTATATAGCTATGGATGCAGCTGCTTCAGAATTTTATAATGCGGAAGAGAATGTATACCATTTCCACCAATCGACAGGTGATAAATTAACACCATCAGAAATGGTTGGCTATTGGAAAGAATGGTCTGAAAAGTATCCTATTCTATCAATAGAAGATGGTTTGGATGAAGACGATTGGGACGGTTGGAAACAACTTACAGATACTATTGGAGATAATGTTCAATTAGTAGGAGATGATTTATTTGTTACAAATGTGAAACGTCTATCGAAAGGTATTGACTCTGGAGTAGCAAACTCTATACTAGTAAAAGTAAATCAAATTGGTACTTTAACCGAGACAATGGAAGCAGTAGAGATGGCTCAAATGAACTCATACACTTCAGTAATGAGCCACCGTTCAGGTGAAACAGAAGATACTACTATTGCAGATTTATCAGTAGCATTAAGTACTGGGCAAATTAAAACTGGTTCTGCTTCTCGTTCGGATAGAATGGCGAAGTACAATCAGTTGCTAAGAATTGAAGAAGTGTTAGGTGACGAAGCGAAATATTTGGGAAAATCATTTAAGTTTTTAAAATAAAAATTATGTCAGACAAAGCTGAATTACATTACAACGGGAAAGTGTATCAACTACCAATAATAGAAGGTACACAAAATGAAAAAGCCTTAGATATTAGCCGATTAAGAGGTGAATCAGGACTTATAACATTAGATAAAGGGTTTAAAAATACTGGATCTACTGAAAGTGCTATCACTTTTCTTAATGGTGAAGAAGGCATTTTAAAATACCGTGGTTATTCTATTGAAGAACTAGCCGATAAATCAAGCTTTGTTGAGGTGTCTTACCTTTTGATATACGGCGAGTTGCCAACCACTGAGCAACTTAATTCTTTTCAAGAAGAGATTACTAACCATACCTTAGTACACGAAGATGTAAAATCTATTTTAGATGGTTTTCCTTCCAAGTCTCACCCAATGGGAGTGCTATCATCTTTAGTATCTTCTTTGACAGCTTTTTACCCTATGTCATTAGATCCTAATCGTTCAGTTAGTGAAGTAAATGGAACAATCATTCGATTATTGGCCAAGCTACCAACTCTTGCAGCTTGGAGTTATAAAAATAGAATGCGTCAACCGGTTGTCTATCCTAACAACAGTTTAGACTATTGTTCTAATTTTTTAAGAATGATGTTTGCTATACCTACTGAAGATTATCAAATCAATCCAGTTGTATCTAAGGCTCTTGACAGATTATTAATACTTCATGCTGATCATGAGCAAAACTGTTCAGCATCTACTGTCCGTATTGTAGGTTCATCACATGCAAGTTTATATACATCAGTATCAGCAGGTATAGCTGCTTTATGGGGACCCTTACATGGTGGTGCAAATCAAGCTGTTATTGAAATGTTGGAAAGCATTAGAGCAGATGGTGGTAATGTCGAAAAATACGTTGCAAGAGCAAAGGATAAATCAGATTCTTTCCGATTAATGGGATTTGGTCACAGAGTTTATAAGAACTTTGATCCAAGAGCTACTATTATTAAGAAAGCTGCAGATGATGTTTTAAAAGAATTAGGAGTTGATGACCCTGTTTTAGACATCGCCAAGAAATTAGAAGAAATAGCTCTTAACGATGAATATTTTGTAGCAAGAGGATTATATCCAAATGTAGATTTTTATTCAGGAATCATTTACAGAGCATTAGGTATACCTACCGATATGTTCACTGTTATGTTTGCCCTCGGAAGACTTCCAGGTTGGATAGCACAATGGAAAGAAATGAGAGAGAATAATGAACCTATTGGACGCCCTCGTCAAGTATATACTGGTTATACTTCAAGAGATTACGTTACTATTGATAAACGTTAAAAATTGATTAATAATAACTATTAAAAAAAGGTCGTCATATAAGACGACCTTTTTTTATTTTTGTACCATGGCTTACAAATCGATAAAAGATTGTGTTTTAGACTTGGAAAAAAATGGTATGCTCTTCCGTATTAAGGAAGAAGTAGACCCTGATTTGGAGATGTCAGCAATCCATCAAATAGTTTTTAAAAATCATAAAAAAGCAGTTTTATTTGAAAACGTAAAGGGTAGTCGTTTTGCAGCAGTTTCTAACTTGTTTGCTACTTTAGAACAGAGCCAGTTTATTTTTCGTGATACTCTAAAGCCTGTAAAAGGTTTAGTTTCTTTAAAAGCAAATCCGGCAAACTTTTTCAAAACTCCACTAGCATTGATAGGTTCTGTAACTCATGCGCCTTATGCACTACCTATAAAGCATAGATCTCATCACTTTGAAGAAATTCAAATTGAAGATATTCCTCAAATTAAATGTTGGCCAATGGACGGAGGTCCATTTGTAACCTTACCACAAGTATATTCTGAAGATATAGACAAGCCCGGTATAATGAACTCAAATCTTGGAATGTATAGAATTCAATTGGGAGGAAATGATTATGTTCAGAATAAGGAAATTGGCTTACACTATCAAATACATCGTGGAATAGGTGTGCATCAGTCCAAAGCAAATGCAAAAGGTCAGCCACTTAAAGTTAGTATTTTCGTGGGAGGTCCACCAGCACATAGTTTGGCTGCTGTAATGCCATTACCAGAGGGTATGAGTGAGATGACCTTTGCAGGAATTATGGGAGGTAGAAATTTTAGATATGTCGTAAAAGATGGATATACCTTATCTAAAGATGCTGATTTTGTAATTTGTGGAGAGATAAATGCTAATGACGTAAAGCCAGAAGGCCCTTTTGGTGACCACCTTGGTTATTATAGCTTAACACATGATTTTCCAGTTATGAAAATTCATAAGGTTTATGCTAAAAAAGATGCTATTTGGCCATTTACAGTTGTTGGAAGACCTCCTCAAGAGGATAGCCAGTTTGGCGCATTAATTCATGATATCACAGACGGGATTATTCCTACTGAAATACCAGGTTTAAAAGCTGTAAATGCTGTCGATGAGGCTGGTGTACATCCTTTATTGTTGGCTATTGGTAGTGAACGTTATACCCCTTATCAAAAGACAAGAAGACCACAAGAGTTACTTACTATCGCTAATCATATTTTAGGTAAAGGTCAATTGAGTTTAGCTAAGTATTTATTTATAGTAGCTCAAGAGGACGATGCTAACTTAGACGTTCAGAATGAGTACGATTACTTCCAACATTTATTCTCAAGAGTTGATTGGTCTAGGGATTTACACTTCCAAACCAAAACTACTATGGACACTCTAGATTATAGCAGCACCGGAGACATTAATGAGGGTTCAAAAGTAGTTTGTGCTGCAGTAGGAGAGAAGAAACGTGAATTGTGTAAGGATTTATCTAATTTATCCCTAGATGATGGTTTAAAGCCTCATTTAGTTATGCCCGGTGTATTGGTAGTAGAGTCCGAAGACGTTGAGTCTGTAAAGTCTAAACTAGAGCATTTAGAATTAGAGGGTATAGCACTAATTACTTTGGTAGACGATTCAGCCTTTGTAGCCGAAGACATTAGCAATTGGTTATGGGTTACTTTTACTCGCTCAAATCCTTCTGAAGATATCTTTGGATTGGAGGAAGGAATTCAAAACAAACATTGGTATTGTAGAATACCAATAATTGACGCCAGAGTCAAGCCTCATCATGCTCCAGCTATGCACATGCCTGATGAAATTGTACAGATAGCACATCAAAAGATAAACAACGCATTATGAGAAAAAAGATATTACTTCTAGGTTCTGGAGAATTAGGTAAGGAGTTGGTTATTGCTTTGCAACGATTAGGACAATACATTATTGCAGTAGATAATTACGAAAATGCCCCTGCTATGCAAGTAGCTCATGAGTTTGAAGTGATTGATATGTTAGATGGAGATGCCCTTGATGCTTTGGTAGAAAAACACCAACCTGACTTGATAGTCCCTGAAGTAGAATCCATTCGTACAGAGCGATTTTATGACTACGAAAAACAAGGTTTCAAAGTAATTCCATCGGCAAAGGCGGCTAACTTTACTATGAATAGAAAAGCTATAAGAGATTTAGCAGCTCAAGAGCTTGGAGTAAAAACAGCAAAATACCGTTACGCTACTAGTTATGAAGAATTAAAAAAAGGTGTTGAGGTATGTGGCTTGCCGTGTGTAGTTAAACCATTAATGTCTAGTTCGGGTAAAGGTCAATCTATTATAAAATCCCAATCGGATATTCAAACGGCTTGGAATTATGCTATGGAAGGTTCAAGAGGCGATTTGAAAGAAGTCATTGTTGAAGAATTTATTGATTTTGATTTTGAAATTACACTACTTACCTTAACTCAAGATAACGGAAATACTCTTTTTTGTCCACCAATTGGTCACAGACAGGAACGAGGCGACTATCAAGAAAGTTGGCAGCCAATGTCTATGAATGATATTCATCTCAAAGAAGCTCAAGAAATGGCTGAAAAAGTAACTACAGCTTTACAGGGGGCAGGTATTTGGGGAGTAGAATTTTTTATTGGCAAATCAGGTGTTTATTTTTCTGAGCTTTCTCCACGTCCACACGATACAGGTATGGTTACTTTAGCTAACACTCAAAATTTCTCAGAATTTGAATTACATGCTAGAGCTATACTAGGAATTCCAGTACAAGAAATTAAATTGTTAAAAAATGGTGCTAGTGCTGTTATTTTAGCTGATAAAGACAATTCTTCTTTACCTATTTTTTCAGGCTTAGAAAAAGCTTCTTCTTTACCAGATTCTGATTTTATGATTTTTGGTAAGCCAACTTCACGTCCTTACAGACGAATGGCTGTAGCACTTTCTTATGGAATATCGGAGAGTACAGAAAGTTTAGTTGAAAGAGCTAAACAAATTGCTGATATTATTTCTGTTGATTAAGTTCTTTAATTTGAAATTATTTTCCTTGATTTTAGGAGAAGTTTCTAACGAGTTAGAAAACTTAATTGGAGTATTACCTTTTATTCCTATTTTTTATAGTAGTCTCTGAGTATTTATTTTATGTTGTAAATAAAATTTCTATTTAAGATAACAATTTAAGTTTTCCCATAAAAAAAGCCCTCTTAAATTTAAGAGGGCTTTTTTACATTTAAATCAGTTGGTTGGTTATTTAGTTTTTCCTAAAACATAACCTATAACGCCACCCATAATAGCTGCTGTAATACTACCAATAGCTAGGTCAATAATAAAATTTTCAATATTCATAGCCTTAGAGGAATACAAAAAAAAGTTCATACTTAAGGAGTAGAGAAAACCTAAGGTAAGACCTGCAATAACTCCACCTTTTAAGGTGCTGATACTTGCCCATTGCTTATAGATATAAGTAAATAGAAAGGCATAAACAAAGCAGCCAATAAAAATAAAAGCTGTGGCATTTTGACCTTGATTAGGATAAATTTCTGGAAAAAGAATTCCGTAAAAAAGCCATCCTAATAAAAAATAAGTGATTGTTCCTGCAATAGCAGATAAGATAAAAGATTTAGAAGTCATGTTTTTATGTTTTTAAGTTCATTCAAATATAAAAAAAACAACAAATAATTGCTAATTTATTTTTGAAATGCAATTACTTAGGGCTTCTTTCTTTTATTTTTAAAATGTTTGTTTCTTTTAAAATGACCTTTTTTAAAGTTCTTTTTACCTCGACTTCTCTTTTCGGTAATATAAGCTGGTGCAGCTTCGAAACCATTAGGTAAAGGCGTTTTTTCTATTGTTCGTTCTATTAAATCTTCTATTTGTTTAAACTTCAAACATTGTTCTCCATTGATAAAGGTAATAGCTTCACCTTTTCTGTCTGCTCTTGCTGTTCTTCCTATACGATGTACATAATCTTCAGCGTCATTGGGAACTTCATAATTAATAACCAATTCTATTCCTTTGATATCTATTCCTCTAGAAAGTATGTCTGTAGCGACTAAAATTTTAACTTTTTTATTTTTAAAATCTAAAAGAACTTTTTCTCTTTCTTCTTGTTCAAGATCTCAGTGAATATCATGTGCTGATAAATTAGCTTTAATCAAACTTCGTGTCAAATCTTTAACACTTTTTTTAGTCGAACAAAATATCAATACATGGTTTAAATCTCGCCCTTTGAGGAGATGTTGTGTCAAAGCTATTTTTTGTTTGTCGTGAACCATGTAGGCTTTTTGTGTAATGCCTTCGGCTGGTTTAGATATGCTTAAGCTTATTGTAGTAGGATTAACCAAAATATTACTAGCTAATTTTCTAATCTTTGGTGGCATAGTTGCCGAAAACATAAGATTCTGTCTTTCTTTTGGGAGTTTTTTAGCAATATCCATAATGTCATCGTAAAAACCCATATCTAACATTCTATCGGCTTCGTCTAGTATGAAATGTTTAACGCCAGACGCATCAAAATAATTGAATTTCATGTGAGCTAATAGTCTTCCGGGAGTACACACTAATATATCAGAACCATTTTTGATAGCGTTTTTTTGGGCATCAAAATCGGAACCTGTGCCTCCACCATAAATGGGAAATGATGAGGCGTTAGTAAAGTAGCTAAAACCTTCTATCTGACGATCTATTTGTAAGGCTAACTCTCTAGTTGGAGAAACAATAATAGTGTTGATTTTAGAGGTGTTTCCTTTACATAATTTATTGAGGATAGGTAGTACAAATGCAGCTGTTTTTCCTGTTCCAGTTTGAGCACAGGCAATCATATCTTTATTATTTAATATGGCTGGTATTGCTTGTTCTTGTATGGGGGTGGGTTTTTCAAAACCCATCATGTCTAATCCTTCTTGAAGTTGTGGTTCAAATCCTAAGTCTTTAAAAATCATGCTTTACGTTGTCTTACTGCCTCATATAATATTACACCAGCAGATACGGAGACGTTCAATGAACCGATGTTACCCAACATTGGGATTTTTGTTTTGTGAGTACATAATTTGAGATACTCTTCTGAAATACCATCTTCTTCAGAACCCATTATAATAGCTGTAGGTATAGTATAGTCGGGAGCATAAATTAAATTTTCTGTCTTTTCCGTACAAGCTACAACTTGAATACCGCTATTTTTTAAAAAATCTATTGTTGCTTTTAGATTAAATTCTCGACAAATTGGCACACTACTTAATGCTCCTGCTGAAGTTTTCATAGCATCACCATTAATAGCTGCGCTACCACGTTCAGGTACTATAATGGCGTGAACTCCTGAGCATTCAGCACTTCTTACAATTGCTCCAAAATTCCTTACATCAGTAACTCTGTCTAAAATTAAAAATAGAGGGACTTTGCCTTCCTCAAAAAGTTGAGGGATAATATTTTCAGTTCTATGAAAAGTTATGGGCGAAACGAAAGCAAATACACCTTGATGATTTTTTCTAGTGAGTCGGTTGAGTTTTTCTACAGGAACATGTTTATAGTTCACCCTATGCTTTTTTACCAATTCCCATAGTTCTGCAAAAATGTCACCTTTCAAACCTTTTTGAATAAAAAGTGTATCGATTTCTTGACCAGCGGTTATTGCTTCAATAATTGGACGAAGTCCAAATATAGCATTCTCGTATCTAGTTATCTTCATCCTGATTTGCTCTGTCTATAATATTTTGAGGTAAGCTTTTTTTAGTTTTAGCTCCTAAGTCTTTTAGATTTTCTATTTTTTTAATGATGTTACCTTTGCCTTCAGTGAGTTTACTCATAGCATCTTCATAGCTATCTCTAGAACTTTTTAAACTTTTCCCTACTTTAATTAGGTCTTGAACAAAGCCTTCAAACTTATCGTAAAGTAAGCCACCTTCTTTAGCAATTTCTAGAGCATTTCTTTTTTGGTCTTCTTGTTTCCAAATAGAAGCCACTGTACTAAGAGTTGCCAATAGAGTAGAAGCAGAAACTAGAACAATGTGTTTTTCTAGAGCATTAAGATAAAGGTTTTTGTCTTCATTCAGAGCTAACATTAAAGCTGGTTCATTGGGTACAAACATTAAAACGTGATCGGGTGTATTAATTCCATATAGGCTTGGATAGTCTTTATCGCTAAGCTCCATATAGTGTCTTTTAATACTATCTAAGTGTCGTTTTAAGGCTTGTTGTTTTTTTATTTCATCTTCGGCATTATAATATTCTACATAGGCAGTAAGAGAAACTTTTGAGTCAATAATAAGGTGTTTATTATCTGGTAGGTTGATGATGAAGTCAGGTTTTTTTAATTTACCTTCATCATCTTTATAACCAGCTTGTGTGCTGAAATGAACGCCATTAGTTAATCCAGATTTTTCAAGTAATAATTCTAACCTACTTTCGCCCCAATCTCCCTGAGTTTTAGAATCTCCTCTCAAGGCATTCGCTAAATTAAGAGCATCTTGGCTAAGCTTGTTATTCAAGGATTCTAAGCTGATAATTTTTTGCATTAGCATCGCATTTCTTTCAACACCTTTTTCGTTAGTGTCTTCTACCTTTTTCTTGAACTTTTCTATTTGTTCACTTAATGGACTTAGAAGTGAATCTATTTGCTCTTTATTTTGTTTTTTAAATTTTTCTGAGTTTAGGTCTAGTATTTTATGGGCTAAATTTTCAAACTCTTTGGTAAGTCGCTCTTCCGTTTCTTCTTTTGTTTCTTGAGCGTCTTTAATTTTTTCATTTAAAATTTTTATGCGTTCTTCTTTGGCACTCAACTCAGATTTTAACTCAATGATTTGCTGAACCAATTCATCGTTTTTAGAGTTATCAGTCTCTTGTGATTTGGATCTGTTTTGAAAAGATATCAGGCCAAATCCTAAAAGTAAAAATGTGATTATTATAAAAAATTCCATAAATTATCTTGTGGCTAATTTAGTTTAATTATCTAAAATAAGGACTTTTACGCCAATCTTTATCTTAGCGTATAGCTCGATGACATCAGTATTCAACATTCTAATACAACCATGCGAGGCAGGGGTTCCTATTTTGCCTTCTTCAGAAGTGCCATGTATATAGATATATCGACTGTATGAGTCCACATTTCCTCCTTTATTAATATCTTTTTCCATACCGCTTAGCCATAATATTCTACTTGTTATATCATCTGTTTTAGATGAGGTAGTGTCAGAATATATGGTAGCGATTTGTCCGTAAAATACTCTACCAATCATTCTACCATTTTGTGGCGTTTTATCCCCATGTTTTTCTTTGATATAGTGTAGTCCATGCGGCGTCATATCGCTATTTTTTTGGTTTCCAACACCCTTTTTAGCAGTAGAGACATGATATTCTTTCACAATAGTATTTTCAACAATATGGTACATCTTTTGTTCTTTCACAGAAACAAAAAGAATCTCATCATAAGTTTTTCCTTTTTTTTCTTGACAGTAGTTGTTAACTCTATCAACGATACTATCATCTGCTGAGAAAGAAAATAATAGAAATATGAAAAGTATCACTTGCCCCATTTGATTGGTTTTTGATTTAATCTTATAAGGATTTCGTTTGTCATAGAGAAATGCTTACAGCCAAAAAAGCCTGAATGAGCTGAAAAAGGAGAGGGGTGTGCTGCAGTTAGTATATAATGTTTTTCATTATTTATAATTTGAGCTTTGTTTTGAGCAAAATGTCCCCAAAGCAAAAAAATAAGATTCTCTTTTTCTTCAGATAATATACGAATGACATTGTCTGTAAATTCTTCCCAACCCTTTTTTTGATGAGAACCTGCTTGCCTTGCTCGAACGGTAAGTGTAGCGTTTAGCATTAGAACACCTTGTTTAGCCCAATGTTCCAAATTGCCAGATGAAGGAATTTCTAAGTCTAAATCATCTTTTAATTCTTTGAAAATATTTTGCAGAGATGGTGGTGGTTTAATTCCATCAGAAACAGAAAAACACAATCCGTTAGCTTGCTTGGGTCCGTGATAGGGGTCTTGGCCAATTATCACAATCTTGACATTATCAAATGGACAAAGATTGAAAGCTGAAAATATCTTGTTTCCAGCGGGATATATTATTTGTGTTGCTTTTTCTGACTTCAAGAATTTTTTAAGACGAATAAATGATTCAGATTGAAAGCTATCTCTAAGTTTTTCTTTCCAGCTTGACTCTATTTGTACAGGTTTAGAATTCACTTATCAAAGATAGAAGATTGAGTCCGTTTTCAAAAATAAAATACGTAAATTTGTACGTGTTAATTACAACGTTTATATATCTATGAAAAAGATTATTTTAATATCCTTCCTTTTATTATCCATTTCCTTATGTCTATCTTCTTGTGGAGTAACAGAGCCTTGCCCTAATTATTCAAAGGCATCAGTCCCTCAAGAAAATTTAAGCTAAATGAATTGGATTAACTTAACTAACATGTCCGAATTGGACAAAATAAAAGAAGATTCTTTTCAGAATCCTCAGTTTATTTTTAAGCATAGTACACGTTGTTCTATTAGCAAAATGGTATTGAGTCGTTTCGAATCTACTCACGATTCAGCATCTCTGTCAGTTTATTTATTAGACTTATTAAACTATAGAGATATATCTAATCAAATAGCAGATGATTTTAATGTAAAACATGAATCGCCTCAGCTTTTAGTGATAAAAGATGGTGAGTGCCATACACATTCATCACACACGTCTATACACCAACTTAACCTTTTCGAATAAACCTAATGAGTGAACAAAGCATTCAAAAAAAACCTAAATGGCTTAGAGTAAAACTACCAACAGGTAAAAATTACAAACACGTTAGAAAACTTGTTTCAGACAATAAATTGCACACAATTTGTGAAAGTGGAAATTGTCCTAATATGGGAGAGTGTTGGGGAGAAGGTACAGCTACTTTTATGATACTTGGAAATATATGTACCCGTTCATGTGGGTTCTGCGCTGTAGCTACAGGCAGACCTTTGCCGGTAGATTGGGAAGAACCAGAAAAAGTTGCTGAATCAGTACGTCTAATGGAAGTAAAACATTGTGTTATTACATCGGTAGATCGTGATGAATTGCCTGATGGTGGTTCTTTAATTTGGGTAGAAACGGTCAAGGCAGTTAGAAGAAAAAGTCCAGGCACTACAATGGAAACTCTTATTCCTGATTTTAAAGGAATTGAAGAGCAAGTTCAACGCATTATTGATGTTGCTCCAGAGATAGTTTCCCACAACATAGAAACGGTAAGAAGGCTTACAAAAGAAGTTAGAATTCAAGCTAAATATGATAGAAGTTTGGCTGTTTTAAAACAACTGAAAGAGGGTGGTATGCGTACCAAATCAGGCATTATGCTTGGTTTGGGTGAAACAGAAGAAGAAGTTATTCAGACTATGGACGATTTGCGTTCTGTAGGGGTTGATATTATGACTATTGGACAGTACTTGCAGCCAACCACTAAGCATTTACCAGTTAAAGAATTTGTTACACCTGAACAATTTGAAAAATATAAGCAAATAGGATTAGCCAAAGGCTTTAGATTTGTTGAAAGTTCACCCTTAGTTAGGTCGTCTTATCGTGCCGAAAAACATATGGCATAAAATTATCTTTTTGTCACTTAAAATAGAAATAATTTGTAAATTTATCCCTCTAAAATAAAACTATCAATAATGAAAAATTTTATCATCACTTCAATTTCTTTAGTTCTATTGGCTTTTTTATTCGTTGATTTATCTCAACATGATAAACAGAGTTATGTTCCTTTAGAAGAAAGGATTTCAGAACCTTCTAAAGGTTTTAAAGGTGCTTTTGAATATTTACATCGTTTAAAAGCTAACGAAAATGGTGAGATTCCTTTGGAAGCAGTTTTAAAAGCTAGAGAACAAGTTGAAGCTAGAAGAGGCGCGAGGTCAAGTGCAGCAAATACTACCTTGCTCTGGACAGAAATGGGTCCTGATAATGTTGGAGGTAGAACACGTGCTATACTTATTGATAAAGATAATTCTGATTTGATTTATGCTGGTGGTGTTTCAGGTGGTTTGTGGAAGTCTACCAATGCAGGTTTAACTTGGAAAATTGTTCCAGGTACCGATCAATTGGAGTTTTCTGGTGTTGTGAGTATTTGTCAAACTACCAATGGTGATATATATTTCGGAACGGGAGAGGGTGCAACTTCTAACATGGGAGGAGCTTCTAACGGTGCTTCTGCATTTATTGGTGGTGGTATTTACAAATCTACTGATGGTGTGACTTTTGCTCGTCTAGAGTCTACTGCACCATCAAACTTAATTTCTACAAGTTTTGATTTTGCTTCAGTAACAGAGATGGCGGCTCACAATACAGATCCTAATACTGTCTATGCCGCAACAAGAAGAGGTATCAAAATTACAACAGATGGTGGTCAAACTTGGGAAGCAGGTTTGGTTAGTTCTGCTGAGTTTTTCGACGTTGAAGTAGCCATTGACGGCTCGGTGTTTGCTAGTACATCTTCTTCAGTTTTCTATTCTGCTGACGGAACTCCTGGTAGCTTTAGCCAACTGTCATCTGTAACAACATCATTTGGTGGAGGCTCAGGAAGAATAGAATTGGCTGTATCGCCTTCAGATGTAAATTATATCTATGCTATTTTCTCAAACCAAGGTGGATTAGGACGTTATAAAGGAATATATCGTTCTACAGACAAAGGAGAATCTTGGGATATGATTTTACCGGGTTGGTCAGGTTCAACACCTCCTACCTACAATATCTTTAATCAACAAGCCAATTATGCAATGGCTTTAGCTGTAGACCCTCAAAACAAGGACAGAATAATAATTGGTGGTTTAGATTTGTGGGAGTATGAATATGGTGTTGATATTGAACCAATATCTTATTGGGCAATTTCTGAATTTTCCAATTTTTATGTGCATGCAGATCACCACGAAATAATTTTTGACGAAACTAATCCGGGTCGAATTTATTTCGGTCACGATGGTGGCGTGTCACGAACTGATAATAATGGAGCAAGTTTTGTTACTATGAATCGTGGATATGGTGTTACTCAATTTTATACTGTTGACTATTCTAAAGACGGAAAAGTTATAGGAGGAACACAAGATAATGGTACACAATACATCAATTTTTCTAATAATGTTTCTGATAAAAATGCAATTGAAATTGCAGGTGGTGATGGTGGATATACTCAAATTTCATACATTGACCCAGACATTATCTTTTCAGAGAGTCAAAATGGATCAGTTAGACGTTCTGCAGATGGTGGAGCCTCTAACGGTACACTAGAAAACTTTCTTGGCTTAGACCTTGCTGGATTAGCTGAAACAGCTAGTGATGAAAATGATAATGGCTTGTTTGCTACATTTATTAACCCTATGTACTTGTGGGAAGATGTTGATGATGATGGTAATCCTTTGGATACAAGTTTCTTCTTTGCAGCAACGACAGAGATTGCACTATCAGGTTCAGACTATTGTGTTTACATGACTAAGCAAGCTCTTGATTTTAGTATCACGCCAACATGGTTTCAAGTGACTCCAATTTATAGCAACCCAATTGAAAGAATTTCAGTTACTCCTGATGGTAATCATATGTTTTTCTCTATTAATAATAACCTTTACAGAACTGATAATTTAAATTTAAACGTTGATTCTATCAAGGACACCTATGATTTCTTAGATGTTGGTGAAACTAGTAGTGACCCTAACGGTGATAACGCTAATGCAGTAGTTAATACTATTAAGTTAAACACTTTATTCCAATATACAATTACAGATATAGCAGTAGACCCTAATAACAAAAATAATATAGTAGTAACCGTAGGTGGTTACGGTTCTTTTGATCATGTTTACAAGTCCACTAATGCCATGTCAGATGACCCTACTTTTACTCCAATACAAGGAAACCTTCCAGATATGCCTGTTTATTCAGCAGTTATTGATGTGAATAATTCAAACAACATTATTATAGGAACGGAGTTTGGTGTTTGGTCTACTACCAATGGAAATAGCTGGATTAATGAAGACGATGGTATGCCTTTAGTTCCTTGCCACATGTTGCGTCAGCAGTATTTACCGGGAGTCAATAAAGGGGTTGTTTATGTTGGTACTCACGGACGTGGTATCTTCAAATCAAGCAATACATCTTCTGTATTTGATTACACTAATGATGATTCTGATAATGTAAATATGCTTTCTATTTATCCTAATCCAGCAGAATCGTTCATCAATCTAGAATTGAGTTCTGATATCAATGTTTACGATGTATCCATTATTGATTTAATGGGTAAAGAAGTTTACAATTCTAATTCTTTATCTTCAACAAGAATTGATATTTCTACTTTAGAGGTAGGAAATTACATTATTGTTGTCAATACTGATTCTGGTAAGCAATTAGGTAAATTTGTAAAAACAAGATAGAATAATAGATTTATTTAAAAAAGCTCTACATTTTTGTAGAGCTTTTTTTTTCTAATGTTATTATGAAAGTACGTATAGCAATAAATGGTTTTGGAAGGATAGGCAGGGTGTTTCTTCGTTCAGTTTTAAAGCACCCTAATATTGAGGTTGTGGCGATTAATGATTTATCATCGTCAGAAACCATGTCACACCTTTTTAAGTACGACTCTGTTCACAGAACATTTGAAGGAAAAGTAAGCTATACTAGTAATTCAATAGTTGTTGATGATAAGCCCATATACTATAGTTCAATTTCTGAACCAGAAAAATTACCATGGAAAGACTTAAAAGTCGATATAGTTCTTGAATGTACCGGTAATTTTAAAACCAAGAAATTAGCATCTAAACATTTAAAAGCTGGTGCGAATAAAGTTATTATATCGGCTCCACCGACCGATAGTGATATCAAAACTATCGTAATGGGGGTAAATGATGATTTAATTGATGGTACTGAGCAAATACTTTCCAACGCTTCGTGCACCACCAATAGCGCAGCTCCTATGATACAATTGATAAATAATCATTTTGGTATAGAAAGTGCATATATTACAACAATACATTCATATACAACTGACCAGAGGCTTCATGATTCACCTCACAATGATTTAAGAAGAGCTAGAGCAGGAGCAACATCTATAGTGCCAACTACAACAGGTGCTGCTAAAGCAATTACTAAAATTTTTCCCGACCTTGATGACAAGATGGGTGGTTGTGGTATTAGAGTTCCTGTGCCAGATGGTTCATTGACAGATATTACATGTATTATCAAAGAAAATACATCAGTCGCTGAGATTAACGAATTATTCAGAAAAGCAGCTAGTGGCCCATTAAATGGGATTCTCAGCTACATAGAAGAACCAATCGTTTCTGTCGATGTTTTAGGAAATAAGCATTCCTGTGTATTTGATTCAAAGCTAACGTCTGTTATCGGTAAAATGGTAAAAGTTGTCGGTTGGTACGATAATGAAGTTGGTTATTCTAATCGTTTAGTTGACCTAGTGGCTAAAATTAGTAACGTTTAAGTTCAAGCTTTTTACCATCAAATACGGCATAGCTATTGTAATTTACCCACTCTCCTAAGTTAATATAAGTCGTATTATTTCCTAAATTGACTTCTAATGGCAAGTGTCTGTGACCAAAAATGAAATAATCTACATCAATAGTTTTCATCTTTTCCTTACAAAATTGAGTTAGCCATTCTTTCTCGCCATGGAAATTTTCATCTTTTTCTCCATTGGCAATTCGACTTTTCTTAGACCAATATTGAGCTATTGAAATTCCTAAATTTGGGTGAATTCTTTCAAATAGCCATTGGCATAATTTATTTTTAAATATTTTTTTGATGAGTTTATAACCATTATCTCCTGGCCCTAAGCCATCTCCATGACCAATAAAAAAACGCTTTCCTTTTAGTGAAATTTCTATAGGTTCTCTGTAAATATGAGCATTTATTTCATCTTCTAGGTAGTCAAAAAGCCACATGTCATGATTGCCCGTAAAAATGTGAATAGGAATACCTGAGTCGCTAATTTCTGCTAATTTACCAAGTAAACGCACATAGCCTTTAGGCACAGCTTTTTTATATTCGAACCAAAAATCAAAGATATCACCTACTAGATAAATGGCTTCAGCATCACTTTTTATTTCGTCTAGCCACTGGACAAATAATTTTTCTCGCACCAAACTTTTTTCTTTGTTAGGAACGCCCAAATGTAGGTCAGATGCAAAATATATTTTACTCAAAGATTTCTTTTAATTTGTTAGCTAATATAGTGCCTCTTAGATTACGGGCAATAATTACACCGTTTTCATCTAGTAAAAATGTAGATGGAATACTTGTTATTCCATAATCTAAACATACCGAAGATTCAAAACCTTTCAATTGGCTGACTTGTTTCCACTTTAAACCATCTTGATTTATAGCTTTTAGCCAGTCTGCTTTTGCATCTATGGTTTTTGTAGTGTCATCTAATGATATACCAACAATCTCTAGGCCCATAGGGTGGTATGTTTTATACAAATCCACAATCAGTGGATTTTCTCTTCTACAAGGTACGCACCAAGAAGCCCAAAAATCTAGTAATACGTATGAGCCTTTTAAAGTAGATAACTCAAAGGGTTTGCCTTGACTATCATTAATTTTAAAATTAGGTGCTTGTGCACCTATTGCTGTGTTTTTCTCACTTTTTACTTTTTCTTTAACATCATTTATCCAAAAATTATTTGGATAAAGTGAATCCAAATTGCTTGAAACCTTTTCGTAGTAATTAAAGTATTCAGCTACATCTCCCAGTTGTTGAAGTGTAATAAGGTTGATGAATAGATTGGGGTTTTCATCAATAAAACGCTTCAAATCTTCCTTTTGTTGAAGTATAATGCTATCGTATTTTTTACGTATTCTTTCCAATACGATAGATTCTTCTACTGTACCCACCGATTTTTGATAGATGATTTTGAGCGAATCAGTTTTGGGTTTTATGGAATTAATAATTTCAAGTAATTGTGTGTTTCCTTCTACTTCTTTACTTCCACTTGCTTGAAAATTTACTAGAGATGAAATATCAGCTTTGAACACAATAGTATCTTTATCCTGAATTGCTATCAAGCCATAGTTTTTATCAGATTCTGATATTCTGTAAAAGTTGATAGAGTCAGCTTTATAATTGAAGGAGAAACTCTCGTCTTTGATTTGACAAGAATCTACTTTTTCAATAGCATTAAGCGTTAATTTTTCTAAGAATAACCATTGACCATCTTTAGCATTAGTAATAGTGCCGCTTATATTTCCTTCATCTATAGAGCAAGCCCCTAAGAATAAAATGCTAACAAAAAATAAAATATTTTTCATCATAGTTTATTTTTCTAATGCTTCTCTTACTAATTGGTTGGCTATTTTGGGGTCTGCTTTTCCCTTAGAAAGTTTCATTACTTCGCCCATAAATAAGCCTATAAGACCTTTTTTACCTGCTTTGTATTCCAATACTTTTTCTGGATATTTTGCAATTGCTTCTTCCACAAATGACTGCAGAGCATCGGTATTACTCTCTTGTATCCAATTGTTTTTCTTAGCAATTTCTTCAGCAGAAATATCATTACCTATAAGTTCGCCAAAAATCTTTTGTGTTGCTACTGAGTTACTAACCTTTCCTTCATCTACTAATTGTATAAGTTGTGCTAAGCGTTTAGTAGAGATACTAAATTGACTCATTTCAATAGCATTTTCATTGAGGTAAGATTTTACACTTCCGTTCACAAAATTGGCGGCAGCTTTATAGTTTTTAGTGTGCTGACACAGTTCGTTGAAGTATAAAGCAATGTCTTTTTCTTCAATGATGACATTGGTATCGTATTCAGAAAGACCATATTCAGTAGTGAATTTTCTAAATAACTCTTTAGGAAGTGGTGGAAGTGATTTTTTTACTGTCTCAATGTACTCTTCTGTTACCAGTACAGGTTGTAAGTCTGGTTCAGGAAAATACCTGTAATCGTTGGCATCTTCTTTACTTCGCATTAGAGATGTAGTTCCTGTATTGGCGTTAAAACTTCGTGTTTGTTGTTCAACTACACCGCCATTTTCAAGAATTTCTATTTGACGATCCATCTCGTGCTCTATAGCTCTTTTTACATTTCTTAAAGAGTTCATATTTTTAACCTCGGCTCTATTTCCAAAGGTTTTACTTCCCTTAAGCATAACAGAAATGTTGGCATCACACCTTAAACTACCTTCTTCAAGGTTACCATCACAAATGTCCAAGTAGCGTACTAATTTTCTTACTTCAGCTAGATATTGGTAGGCTTCATCAGAAGTACGAATATCGGGTTCAGATACAATTTCTATTAGAGCTACACCAGCTCTATTCAAATCGACTAGAGAATTGAAAGGGTCTAGGTCGTGAATACTTTTACCAGCATCTTCCTCCATATGTATTCTAGTAATATTGATGGGCTTAGTATTTCCATTAGCATCTTTAACGTTTATAACACCACCATTGCATATTGGGGTTGTATCTTGAGTAATTTGATACCCTTTAGGTAAATCAGGATAAAAGTAGTTTTTACGAGAATACTCGTTACGTTCTCTTATGGTCGAGCCACAAGCAATGCCCATTTTTACAGCGTATTCAATGACTTTGCTATTACTTTTTGGTAGAGTGCCAGGGTGACCTAATGTGATTGGACTAGTCTGTGTATTTGGACTAGCACCGTATTCTGTAGAATCGTTACAGTAGGCTTTGGTATTAGTAGAAAGCTGAGCGTGGACTTCTAATCCTACAACTAATTCGTATTTATCTCTTAGGCTACTCATTGCTTAATTTTGTGTAAATATAATTAAAGTATCTCTTCTAATGTTTCTTCAATTGCTACGATAGTAGTATCAAGTAATTCTTTGGTATGAGTAGTTGATAAAAACAAACTTTCAAAAGCAGATGGAGCAAAGTAAACACCTCTTTTTAATACACCATGAAAAAGGGTTTTAAATAAATCTGCATTAGCATTACATGCGTCATCAAAATTATTGACTTCATCTACGTCAAAATGAAAGCTTATCATAGAGCCGACTCTATTAATGGTGTATCTCAGGTTTTTATCATCAAACAC
This sequence comes from Flavobacteriales bacterium, assembly GCA_016779995.1. NCBI lineage: Bacteria > Pseudomonadati > Bacteroidota > Flavobacteriia > Flavobacteriales > Flavobacteriales bacterium. The sequence goes on along the minus strand of JADHMO010000011.1, from coordinate 15,589 downwards.
ATGTCTAAGTTCTTGTTCAAAATAGGCTGTATTTTCTTCTAGTTGAGAATAAATATTTGGATTTTCATTAAGCTCTTTTAATAAGGTATAGCCACAGCCCATAGCTATGGGGTTTCCGCTTAGCGTTCCCGCCTGATATACAGGGCCAACAGGAGCAACCATATCCATAATTTCTTTTTTACCACCAAATGCACCAACAGGTAATCCTCCTCCAATAATTTTGCCAAGAGTTACCATATCAGGAGTAACACCATAGTATTCACTAGCACCACCTTTTGATAGTCTAAAACCTGTCATCACTTCATCAAAAATCAAAACAATATCGTGTTCATTGCACAGATTTCTTAGCCCTTCCAAAAATCCTTTTTTAGGGGGGATACAACCCATATTTCCAGCAACTGGTTCAAGAATAATAGCGGCAATTTGGTTGGGGTTTTCTTCGATTATTTTTTTTACTGCTGATAAGTCATTGTAAGGAGCTAACAAAGTGTCTTGAGCTGTTCCTTTAGTTACACCGGGACTATTAGGGACTCCTAGTGTAATTGCGCCACTTCCTGCTTTAATTAGGAAGGCATCAGCATGGCCATGATAATTACCTTCAAATTTGATAAATTTTTCTTTGTTGGTATAGCCTCGTGCTACACGTATAGCACTCATACAAGCTTCAGTGCCAGAATTGGTCATTCTTACCTTTTCTACAGCAGGTACCATTTCGCAAATTAACTCGGCTATGTCGGCTTCTAATTCGGTTGGTGCACCAAAAGATGTGGTATTCTCAGTTGCTTTTTTTAGTGTTTCGACAATTGGTTCATGACAATGCCCTAAAATCATTGGACCCCAAGAACCGATGTAATCAATGTAATTTTTACCATCGACATCAGTAAGAATAGAACCTTTGGCAGATTTAAAGAATAAAGGTGTGCCACCAACAGAGCGGAAAGCTCTCACCGGAGAATTTACACCGCCAGGTATAAATAATTGAGCTCTTTCAAAGAGTAATTCACTGTTATTCATTGTTCAATAGTTTAGAAGCTTCTTTAGCGAAGTAGGTTGCAATGAGTTTTGCTCCTGCTCTTTTAAAACCTATTAATGATTCCATCATTGCTTTATCGTGGTCTAGCCACCCTTTTTCACTAGCTGCTTTAATCATAGCATATTCTCCAGATACTTGATAAACACTAACAGGCACATCAAATTGTTTACTGATTTGTTTTACCATATCTAGATAGGGCATTCCCGGTTTTACCATTACGATATCAGCACCTTCATCGATATCGTTATCGACTTCTGCCATAGCTTCAGATGAATTAGCTGGATTCATTTGATAGGTTTTTTTATCGCCAAAACCTGGTGCAGAGTCTAGTGCATCTCTGAAAGGGCCATAGAACGAAGAAGCGTATTTTACACTGTACGACATAATGCCAACATCGGTATAACCTTCGTCTTCTAACTTTTCTCTAATAGCACCTATTCGTCCGTCCATCATATCAGATGGAGCTACCATATCAACTCCCGCTTGTGCATGTGAAAGTGCCATTTCTGCTAACACTTCAATAGTTTCATCGTTCAGTATTTCTTGACCATCAACGATACCATCGTGACCGTGAATAGAGTAGGGGTCGAGAGCAATATCGCTCATAACATACATATTGGGTACTTCAGCTTTCAATTTTTTTATGGCTCTTTGCATAAGTCCATTTGGATTAATAGCTTCTTTACCCTCATTATCTTTGAGAGAATCTTCAACTTTAGCAAAAAGTAGTGCCGAGCGTATACCTAAATCATAGCACTCTTTTACCTCTTTGACTAGCAAGTCTAGTGTGTAACGAAAATAACCAGGCATTGATGCTATTTCTTCTTTTTTATTTTCTCCTTCCATAAAGAATAAAGGAACAATAAAGTCACTAGGGTGCAGTCTATTTTCTTGTACCATTGCTCTTATAGCACTATTCTTTCTCAATCTTCTATTTCTATTTTCTGGAAACATAATATCTGATTTAAGCCCAATCTACTGGGTTTTTTAATACTTCAATAAGTTGTTCTTCAGCACTTCCCGATTTTGGTTTGTGGTTGTATTCCCACCTTACGGTAGATGGTAGACTCATAAGAATGGATTCTGTCCTTCCTTTTGTTTTAATCCCGAAGTGTGTTCCTCTATCGTGCAATAGATTAAATTCTACATAACGCCCTCTACGTATTTCTTGCCAAACTTTTTCTTCTTGAGTGTAGCTTTTATTCTTGTGCTTTTCTACTATTGGTAGGTAAGCTTCTAAAAAGGCGTTGCCTGAATCTATGCTGAAATTCATTATTTCTTGGATGCTTTTGTGGTCATTTTCTTTCTGATAATCGAAGAAAATTCCTCCTATGCCTCGACACTCATCTCGGTGTGAGTTGTAAAAATAAGCGTCACACTCTTTCTTAAAGTTAGGGTAGTATGATGGGTCGTGCTTATCACAAACTTTTTTATTGACTTGATGAAAATGTTTAGCATCTTCTTCATCAAGATAGTAGGGGGTAAGGTCTGTGCCACCGCCAAACCATGCAGTTTTAATGTTACCAGCCTTATCGTACATCTCAAAATAACGCCAATTGGCATGTACAGTTGGTACTTTTGGGCTTTTAGGATGAATAACTAGAGATAATCCACAGGCATAAAATGTAGCCTCATCAACTTTAAATTTTTCTTTGAATAAATCAGGTAACTCGCCATGAACAACGGATACGTTTACTCCACCTTTTTCTATGACCTTTCCATTATTGAGGATTCGTGTTTTACCACCGCCACCACCATCTCTTTGCCATTGGTCTTCAACGAATTGGCCTAGAGTATCAGCATGTTCTAAGCCTTTGCATATTCGATTTTGCAAGTCAAAAATATGTGCTTCGAAAATTGCTTTGATGGACATTATGCAGAGTAGTTTTTTATAGCATTAATAAACACTTTAGCATTTTCAACTGGAACTGTAGGCAGTATTCCGTGCCCTAAATTAGCGATGTATCTGTCTTTTCCAAAGCCATCAACCATTTCTTTAGCAAGTCGTTCTATTTCACTATGTGGAGCGAATAACCAGGCAGGGTCAAAATTACCTTGTAGAGTAATGTTAGGACCAGCTAATTTTCTAGCCTCTTGTGGTGTAAGTGCCCAATCCACACCAATGGCATTGGTGCCTAAATTGACTAAGTCTTTTATTGCATACCACGCGCCTTTGGCAAATACTATGGTTGGTGCGCCACTAATGTTGTCAACGATTTGCTTTATATAAGGTAATGCAAACTCTTGAAAATCTTTGGGTGAAAGCAGTCCAGCCCATGAATCAAACAGTTGAACGGCTTGAGCACCGGCTTCAATTTGTGCGTTGAGGTAAGCTATGGTAGTATCGGTAATTTTTTGAAGTAGAAGATGTGCAGCATCTCTTTGCGAATGACAAAATGCTTTGGCCTGAGAAAAATCTTTTGAACCTTGACCTTGAACCATATAACATAGTATTGTAAATGGCGCGCCAGCAAAGCCTATCAACGGAACTTTTCCGTTTAAATCTTGGCGTGTTAATGTAACAGCGTCCATCACATAACCTAATTTTTCGTGCACATCAGGTACTTGTATTGCCTCAGCATCCTTTAGGTTATTTACCGTTTGAGGAAGATATGGACCTTTACCTGCAATCATTTGCACTTCATAACCTAGGGCTTGAGGAACAACCAAGATGTCAGAAAATAATATAGCTGCATCTGTACCGACTTGGTCAATAGGCATAATCGTAATCTCTGAAACTAACTCTGGTGTTTCGCAACGTTCGAAGAAAGAATACTTTTCTCTCAAAACGCGATAGTCGGGTAGGAATCGTCCAGCTTGACGCATCATCCATACAGGAGGTCTCTCTACCTTTTCGCCATTTAGTGCTCTTAGCAATAAGTCATTCTTTAGTTCTGGAAAATCGTGTTTCATTGATTAAAATAGTGTTTAGCAATATCTACTAGGCTTTGTGGCGTAGTGGACTTACTTATTATGCATTTTTGTCCTTCATTATTTAGTGCTTGGGCTGTTGTGGGTCCTATAGCAAAACATGGTAAATTCATAAAGCCACCATTTTGAGCTAGTGAATAAACCGAGCTAGGACTCATAAAAGCTAAGCCGTCAATAGATTGCAAATTTACGGTTTTATTAAGATTTTTGCTCTCATAAACAACGACTTCTTTTAGCTTAATAGCATGTGATTTTAAAAGGTCAGGTAAGTCATCTCGTCTTCTGTTTCCACAGATAAAAATAACTTCATCTAATTGTTCCTTAATTATCAGTTTAGCGACTTCAAGGGCAGAGGCTATTTTTGGAATTGTGGCTGAGGGTAATAAACTGGCTGTTTTTTCTCCAACAGCATATATCGAATGGGATAAGGGAATTTTATTCTTTAAAATAATTTCAACGGCATTTCTACTAGTAAAAACCCAAGTTTTATTTTGGTCTAATTCTCCTTTGTCAAATGGTATTTCTGATATCTGAATAAGTCCATCGCAAGACACTTTCAGTTTCTTGTCTGAATTCAGTTCTTTTAATGTCTGTTCTGATAAGTCATTAAGAAAAAGAAGATGTTTAGCTGTACTTTTCATTTTTTGCTGATTCAATCAGTTTTTGAGCACCTTTATTAAGTGCTTCTTGGGCAGCTCTTTGAGCTAAATGAAGTCCGTTAGCTTTGTCATCTTTTAAGGAAATTGTAATTTTTTCTTTACCATCAGTGCTTACTACAACCCCCTCGAAGAAAAGTGTATTCTCTGAAAGAGTCACATGAGCGCCGACTGGTGCTGAACAACCTCCGTTTAGTATATTTAAAAATGACCGTTCTATGCTCGTGCAAAGTGCTGTGTTTTCATCATTAAGTTCGTTGGCTATACTTTTGATGGATTCATTTTCTGTATGACAAATGATCGCTACTGCTCCTTGTGCTGGTGCAGATACCATCCACGATAATTCTTGCTCTATTTCGTGTTCAAGACCTAATCGAATAAGTCCTGCACTGGCGAGTATGGTGGCGTCCCATTGACTGTCTTTAAGTTTTTGAATACGAGTAGGAACATTCCCTCTTATATCCACCATTTTGTGGTGAGGGTATTTGTTTAGCCATTGTGCTTTTCTTCTATTGCTACTAGTAGCAATTACGGCAGAGTTATTATTAAGGAAGTCCAAGTCCTTGCGACATACGAGAGCGTCTGTTGGATTTTCTCTTTTTAGGATAGCACATACTTCCAAATTTGGCTCTAGTACAGTAGGGATATCTTTAAATGAGTGAACAGCAATGTCTATTGTTTTATTAAGAATTACATCGTCCAGAGCTTTGGTAAAAACACCTTTTCCACCCATTAGTGGTAGTGGGGTGTCAAGTACTTTGTCGCCTTCCGACTCTATGAGTACTAGTTCATAGGTGTGACCAAGTTCTGTTAGTCTATCGGCAACGTGATGAGTTTGCCATAGGGCTAATTTACTTTTACGACTACCAATTTTAATGTGCATCTAATTGATTTTATACATTTCTCGCATAACTTCCAATATATCTTCGTCAACACGATATCTGTTACGAAGATACTCAATGTTTTTGCTAGATATTTTTTTAACGATACTATCGATAAGAGGTTTTATGCGTTCCAATTCGTCTTGTTGATATTGCCCCTTATATTTCTCAATTTCTGAATTTTTCATTTCTTCAAATGTCATCTTCAGATTTTTGATTGTTGGACCTAAATTATGCAGCTTTGACCAATCTTCAAACTCTAATTTGTGAAGGTTGATGATAGTTTTTGCTTTCGGTATATCTTTTTTCCTCTTATCTAGTGTTTTGTCAGCTTCAGCATTGAGCTGATCCATATCGACCAATTCAATGTATTGATTTGAAGCAAGTTTTGGGTCTATATTTCTAGGAACAGATAAATCAATAAACAATTTTTCTGAGTTTAAATTAGGAATATGGTCCTCATTTATGGTGTATTCTTTTGAGCTTGTAGCAACCACTACAACATCAGCTTTTGCGATTTCTTGAACTAGAGTCTCTAGAGGAGCATAGTTTACTTTTTGAGTTTTTGCAATCTCTTGAGCCTTTTCTAGTGTTCTATTGATAATAATTATTTGAGCTTTAGTTTGGCTATTCAGATTTTCCAACGTACGTTGTCCTATTTCACCAGTACCAAAAACTAGAATTTTTTTGTCTTTACGCAAGTGTTCAGTTTTTTGTCTGATTTTAAGAACAGCAGCATGAGCAACAGAGGCAGCTCCTTTGCTAATGGTTGTAAACGATTGAACTTCCTTATTAGCTTGAAATACAAATTGCAAAAGCCTATCCATATGGCTATTTATACAATCGTTGTTTTTAGCAATTTCTACGCCCTCTTTGACTTGTGAAAAGATTTGCAAATCGCCTAATATTTGAGAGTCTATACCTGTACTGACTTCAAATAAATTTTGAATAGCCTCATCACCTTGAAGGATAAAACCGTACTTTTCGAAGTTGTCTTTTTGATTACCGCTGTATTGTATAAACTTTTCTTTGAGCTGATGAATATTGATATTGTTGGCAAATACTTGGGTGCGATTGCATGTTGATATGGTAAATGCCGACCCTCCAAGTGCTTTTATATCAGAGATAAAATCAATGGATTGTTGTTGGTCAATACTGAATTGTTCTCTTATTTCTAATGGACAATTCCAATGACTGATACCTATGCTATAAAATGAGTTTGACATGCAATTACACACTTCGTTTAATTATCATTTCTTTTAATCCATTGACGAATGTATCTGAGGAATTAAGACTTTCTACAAGTTGAACTTTTTCCCCACCAAATTCTTCAAACAACTCTTGGTATTCATCACCAATTTCTATGGTTGTCTCAAGGCAATCGGCAACAAATGCAGGAGAAAAAACGAGTATTTTTTTAGCTCCTTTTTTGCCTAAATCTTCTATTAATTTGTCAGAAAAAGGTTCTATCCAACCTTTACCTAATCTGGATTGAAAACCTACGCTATAATCAGATTCTTTGAGCTTAAATCGTTTAGCCAATTGTATTGCTGTTTCATAACAGGTAGCTTTATAGCAAAATTGGTTGGCTTCAGTAACACCATGTTCACAATCGTTATCTTGACATAACCCCTCATCATACACTTTATCCACATGCCTTTCTGGTAAGCCGTGAAAACTAAATAAGACATGGTCATATTCGTCGAAATTGTGCTTGTTACCTTGTTCTTCAAATCCTTTTAGATAAAATTCTTGGTCATAAAATTGACTAACAAAGCTAATCTCAGGAATAACCCACCATTTTTTTATAACATCCATAGCCTCCTCAATGACAGAACCATTAGTGGCTGATGCATAGTGTGGAAATAGGGGGAGTATGATGATTTGCTCAAAATTTTTACCTTCCCAGCTTTGTAATATTTTTTTAAGAGAAGGGTTTTTATATCGCATTGCATATTCCACGTGATAACTATCCCCTAGCTCGTGCTTCAATTTTTCGGTCAAATCATCAGTGTGATATATAATCGGAGAACCTCTTTCTGTCCACAATTCTTTATAAACTTTAGCAGATTTTGGTGCTCTAAATGGAACAATAATACCGTTGACCAATATTTTTCTAAGCAACCAGGGTATATCAATGACTCTTTTGTCATTAAGAAACTGAAAAAGATAGCTTCTAACATCACTTGTTTTAGTGCTATCGGGGGTGCCAAGATTAACTAATAAAACCGCCTTCTTTTTATGCATACAAAACGTATTTAAAATACAACTGCAAATTTAAGCAATATATATTACTAAGCTCTCCTTAAATTTGCTTTAAAGCTCTATATTTTTTAAATTGTGAGCAATCTTTAGCGGGTTTTTCTTACGTTAAATTCGATGAATCATAGCGATTGTTTAGATGAAAGCTTTTTTTATGCCGATGAACAGTGTCTTTTTATTGACGAATCAATTTCATTTTCATCTGTTCGAAACCTATTGAGGTTAGTTTTGACTTTTCGCACAAGGAGAATTTTTATGAAGTTAAGATTTTTACATCTAGGAAATGATTATTGGTTTAGGATGTTGTTTGTTCCTTTTGCTGGTTTTTTGTTTCCTTACGTTACTCACATGATTCCTGATGATAATTTCACACAAACCTTTTTTTCTAAAAATCCATCTTTATATACTTTACCTGTTGTTTATTTTATCTTTGAAATTAATGTAAGACTATTGGTTTATTCCAAGAAAAGATTTTTTAAAAGAAAAAATATAGAGGGTTACTCGCTAATTCTTGTAAGAAGAGTTATTCTACAATTATTATTAAATTCAATTCTGATGTTATTCTTCCTAATTGTGTGGTATGCTGCAATACTACAATTAGATGATTTTGCAAATTACATTTACAACAATATGTTTGTGGGTATGTCGCTCACTTTAGCTGTGATATTATTATTTGAAGCAGGATATTTTTTAGACAAATTAATTCAAGAAATGACTAAGACACATTTATTAGAAATTGAAAATATCAAAAGTCAAACCAAATTATTGAAAAATCAGTTAGCCCCACATTTTATGTTTAATTCTCTGAGTACTTTAATATCATTAATAGAAATTGACAAAAATAAAGCTATAGATTTTTTGTCAACATTTTCAAATTCATATCGCTATGTGCTTTCAGTTAGTGATGATGTTTTAGTTGACTTAAAAAATGAATTAGCTTTTGTAGATGATTATGTTTCGATTTCCAAATCTAATTATGGTGAAAATTCGATAAGTTATAATGTAGATGTATCAAAAAACTATCAAAAACTATTTGTTCCTCCTATGAGTGTCCAGATGTTAGTAGAAAATGCTCTGAAGCATAATAAATACACCAACAATAATCCGTTGAACATAAACATATATGTCTATAAAAAAGAATACTTAGTAGTAGAGAATAATTTAATGCTCAAAAAATCTAGATTTTCTACAGGTATGGGGTTAGATAGTATAAGTCAAAGGTATCAATTGATTGGAGATTACTCAATTAATGTCATTAAAAGTTCTGATTCTTTTGAAGTTCAAATCCCGCTAATTAAAAAACAAAAAACTGAATAATGGATGTAGTTGTTATTGAAGACGGCCCAAGTATAGCCGAAAATATGAAAAAATATATTGAAGCCTATGACGCCTCTAAAGTTAGGGTTGTGGCTATAATTTCGAGTGTAGAGGAAGGACTTGAGTATTTTTCTAAAAATGATATGCCCGATTTAATTTTTAGTGATATCGAATTAAATGATGGCTTATGTTTCGAAATTTTTGAAGATAGTGAGATTTTATGTCCAATTATTTTTACGACCTCTTATCATGAGTATTGGCAAAAAGCATTTAAAACTAATAGTATTGATTATTTATTAAAGCCAATTACTAAAAAGAAAATTTTTGATAGTTTGACTTTTTTTTATGAATTAAAAAAATATTATGAAAGAGACACTGACAATGAAAAGTTGATAAAGTTCATTAAAGATTTAAAGGCTAATGATGATAAGATATATAAAGAGCGTTTTTTACTCAAAATGGGCAACAAGTATAATTTAGTTATTGTTAAAAATATAAAATACCTTTATTCATCAGATAAATTATCTTATGTAGTCACTAAAGATGGAGAGCGATACTCTTCATATGATTCTTTAGGCAAACTTGAAGAAGAATTAAATCCCAAGAGATTTTTTAGAATAAATCGTAAGATGATAATAAATCTAGATTATATTAATAAGGTTAAGCCTTTTTTTAAAGGAAAGTTGATTGTAGTTATGTTGGGAGACAATGAGGAGGAATACGTGGTTAGTCAAACAAGAGCGAATAGTTTTAGAAAATGGTTGAATATTTAGAAAAAAGATTTATCTTTACATCAACTTTAAAACCATTTACTTAATTGCACATGAAAAAAATTATACTCTTTTCATTATTATTTCACTTCACTACATCCTTTGCACAACAGAAATCGCCTTATTTGATGCGTTCAACTACTTCAGCTGCGGGTTCTTCACAAAGTGTTAGTGTTGGTGACAAGAATTATTTACTTCAACAAAGCTTTGGTCAAGCTAGTCCAGCAGGTACAGTTTTTGAAAGTGATTTTGTGGCAAGACAAGGCTTTATTCAACCTTTTTTATTAGCTAAACTTAGTAGAAGACCAGACCCTATAGGTTTAGGTGTTTATCCAAATCCAGTAATTGATGAGTTACATATAGATTTAGAAAAGCCCTACAAAGGCAATATGTATGTTACTTTATATGACTACAGAGGCAGGCTTGTTGATAGACAATCTTACAAAGAACAGCAATTTGTCATTTTTGATGTTCGTCACCATGCTCAAGGAACTTACTTCTTGCGAGTTAGTGTTGGAGACAGACAGCGTGTCGTTCAGATAAATAAACAGCGATAAAATAAATTAGTCAGAAAAAAAAACTTAAATAAAACTATGAATTTGAAAAACTTACTCTTAGCGATATTTTCGCTATGTGTCTTTTGGAGTTTTGGGCAAGAAAACGAAGATGGGGAAGAGACAAAAAAAGGTTTGCAATGGAATTACTTTAGTGTGGAAGGAGGATTGAATTTTACGAAGTTTCAATATTTAGATTCTAGAGATGAACAATCTTTGATTACAGATATGACCAATAGTCCTAAAGAAAAATATGCCGTAGGGTTGGGTATTGCACCTGCCAATTTTGATAATCTCGAATTTCATATTGGCTTGGCTAATAACAACAATGATGTAAAAGCCTATTTTTTGTCTGGTATGACGGAAAGCTTTGTGCATTACGACTTTGATTTTATTACTGCAGAATTAGGGCTTAACTTAAGGTTGTTCAAGTTTGGTAAGACTGATAAAGAATGGTCTATCTTGGCTCAAGGGGGCTATTATTTTAACTGGCTGATGGCGGGATTCCAAGAAAGAAACAGTCGATTTGTTGACTTGAAGGAGTACGAAAATTTCGATAATTCTAGTACGGATATTAACTATGGTGGAGCTATAAGGAAAAAAGTTTCTCCCTATTCAACGCTTCAATTTTCATACCGTATTAAAAAAGGATTAGAATTAGAAGAACAAGCTCCCGATGGCAAGTTTGAGCGTTACAATTTTAATACCAATGTCTTTGCTGTTGCCTTAATGGTTGATTTACCAGCAATAACGAATCGTCATAAAAAGGAAAAAACATTTGAGGATTTGGCCGAGAAAATGATAGATCAGATGGAAAAGGGTGATTCTTCAGAACAGGCTACTGCCGATAAGATAAGAAAGTTATTAGCTGACTACAACGATATGGATAGAAAAGTAGCTAAAAATTCTCATGAATTAGAGCAAATGAATGAGCAATTGTTAGCACTTGAACAAAGTCCCAAAACAAATTCTAGTACTGATTTTGAATTAGATGAAAATAAGCGATTAATTCTCTTTCCATTTGCTAAGAGTCAATTCTATGATGTGTTCAAAGTTGAACTCAAAGCATTGGCCGATTTGATGAAAGAGAACCCCAATAATTCTTTAGCACTGGTAGGCTATGCTGATATTATTGGCTCAAGCGACTACAATGTTAATTTATCAAAAAAGAGAGCTGAACGAGTAAGGGACTTTTTGATAAAAGAAGGCGTTTCTAAAGATAGAATTACTGTTGACTATTTAGGTTCAACATCCAAATTTGATAAATATAATTTCCTATTTAATAGGAGAGTAGAAATAACAATCATTAAAAAATAAACGTGTAAAGTAAAACCCCAAAAATCCTTTTAGACATGAAACAATTAGCCCAATTTTTAACTCTTATTTTTATTAGTCTATTTTCTGTGCAGCTATTAGCTCAATCCCCAGGAATAAGTTATCAGGCTGTTATTTTAAGCAATCAGGGTCAGCAATTGCCTGGAGAAAATGTTGAAGACGAATTGTTAGCCTCACAAGAGTTAGCCTTCAGATTTAAAATCTATAATGACGATGGCGATGAATTCGTTGAAATTCACAGAAGTGTATATACCGACAGGTTTGGTATGGTAAACTTAGTAATAGGATGGGGAGATCCTGAGTTTCAAACCTTTGATGACATTATATGGGATGGTAAGGATAAATGGTTAGATGTCTATATAGATTTTACAGCTACGGGAACTAACTTTGAAGTTCTAGAAGAAAGAAAGCCGCTTTTTAGTTTAATTTCTCAACACCTTTCCTTAGATAAAGATTTAGACCCAAATAATGAAACTCAAGCTATTAGTTTTTCTGACGACACGCTTTTCTTATCGAATGGAGGTAAAGTATTTTTAGGGGAATATAAGGATGATACCGATCAGCAGGATTTAACACTTACGGGTAATTTATTGGGTATTACCAATGGTACTAATACCATTGATTTAACTCAATTTCAAGATGGTACTGGAACAGATAACCAACAATTAACTTTAAACGGTACAGATTTGAGTATTGATAATGGGAACTCTGTAGATTTATCTTCCTTGCAAGATGGTACAGGAACCGATAATCAAACTTTAGAATTAGTTTCAGGCACTACGGTTTTGAGTATATCTGGGGGTAATTTTGTGAATTTAGCAGCCCTACAAGATGGTACAGGTACGGATAACCAACAATTAACATTAAGTGGTACTAGTTTATCTATTGACAATGGGAATTCTGTGGATTTATCTTCCTTGCAAGATGGTACGGGTACAGATAATCAGGACTTACAATTGAATGGAACTAATTTATCTATTGATAACGGAACTAATGTTATTGATTTATCATTAATAGCTGGTAATAATACAGATAACCAACAATTAACATTAAGTGGCACTAGTTTATCTATTGACAATGGGAATTCTGTGGATTTATCTTCCTTGCAAGATGGTACAGGTACAGATAATCAGCAATTAACATTAAGTGGCACTAGTTTATCTATTGACAATGGGAATTCTGTGGATTTATCTTCCTTGCAAGATGGTACAGGTACAGATAATCAGCAATTAACATTAAGTGGTACCAGTTTATCTATTGACAACGCTAATTCTGTGGATTTATCTTCCTTGCAAGATGGTACAGGTACAGATAATCAGGACTTACAATTGAATGGTACTAATTTAACTATTGATAACGGAACTAATGTTATTGATTTATCTGCTTTTGATAATGATAAGCAAAACATTTCAGGTTCTAGCTTTATGAATAATGTATTGACTATTGGTATTAGCAACGGGACGAGTGAGACGGTTGATTTATCATCACTAGCTACTGGATTAGATACTATCTATTCTAAAAACGATACATTATATGCTGTTTATAACAGTTTTAACGACACTGCCAAAGTAGATTTATCAGCAACCCAATCGGATGACCAACAATTAAGCTTTAATAATGACACCTTGTATTTGGAGGACGGTGGCTTTGTGGATTTATCCGCTTTGAATGCAACTGAAGTTGATGGTGACATTTTCAATGAAATTCAAAATATTACTCTAGCAAACGATAGTTTATTTCTATCCTTGGGTGGCGGTGCAGTGGACTTATCAACATTGAAAGGTACGGATGATCAGCAAATATCATTTGCTAACGACTCTCTTTTCTTGGAGAATGGTGGAGCAGTGGATTTATCCGATTTAGTAAATGCTTTCGACACCATTTATACCACTAATGACTCGGTGGTTATAGTGACTAATAAATTTCAAGATACTACTATTATAAACACTGCATCTGGTGGTGGTAGTGATGGTGATGCTTGGGGAGTAAATGGTGAAGATCAAAATTCAGATATCGGTAGAACAGGTAAGGTCGGTATAGGCACGACTTCTCCACAACAAGCCTTGCACGTCAATGGACAAGTTAGAATTGATAGTATACCAAATGGTGTAGTAACAGATTCATTATTAGTAGTTGATGCTAACGGTGATTTGAAAAAGGTATCTCATTACAAGTATATGCCTGTAACTTATTCATCTGAAAATACATATACAGTTTTAGATACTGATGAGTTCGTAGTTTTTCAAGGAGGTCAAAATCCTATAAATGTTACTCTACCAGATCCAGCATCTTGCCCAGGTCGTGTAATTGTTTTTGCTGAAGAAACGAATAATGGGACATCAGTTTTACAATTTTTAAAGCATACTGGCGACTCAGGTGGTGTATTAGGAATAGTTCAAAATGTGTGGTCAGGTAATAGTAATTCAGTTGTTTCTACGGGAAATGTATGGTTGATGAAAGGAAGTCAATGATTGTTAGGTTGAATTTAAATTATAAACAAATATAGCTAGGAAAATGAGAAAGATTGTTTTTATATTAATAATTGTTTCTATAGCAGTTATTTCGAAAGCCCAAGTAAGGTTAAACAACAATTTAAATGAAGGTTCATTGAACGAAAGTTCAGCTTTTTTAGACGCTAGTAGTACTCCAACTTGGAACTTTTCAGCTAATGTTGCTAAAGGTATAGTATTTCCAAGAACAGACTTAACTATTTTTACTTTTACGCTAGGTTCAACTGGACCTTATGGTTTGGCAAATTTTACAAATAGATGGGATGGTTTTATTGTGTTCAATACAGGAACAGGGATTTCTGCAGTTGGTGGAGACTCGATTTATCCAGGCTTTTATTACTACAGAAATACTCATCCTTTTAATGCTGATGCTGGTCATTGGATTCCTATGACCAATACCGATGGTCAAGTATTAAGCGTATCTAATGACACTTTATATATTTCCAATGGCAATGGAGTGTATTTAGGACCAATAAACGATAACGACCAGGATTCAACGAACGAAATACAAACCCTAAGTTTTCAGAATGATTCATTATTTTTAACACAAGGAGGAGCTGTAGATTTATCTTCTTTAATTTTTGATTTTGATACAGTCTATTCTCAAGGAGATAGTTTAGTCATAGTACTTGATAATTTTCAAGACACTACTTTTGTGGATTTAGGAGAAGCCGTAGGAACTGACGACCAAAACATAAATATAGATGGCGATAGTTTACGTATAGAAAATGGTAATGCGGTGGCACTTTCTGATTTAGGCACAGATAACCAAGGTTTAACTTACGCTACACTAACCGATAATGTCCTAACTATAGACATAGAACGAGGAGATTCTGTTACGGTAGATTTATCAGCTTTAGCTTTTGATTTTGATACGGTTTATTCTCAAGGTGATTCCTTGGTGATGGTACTTAATGATTTTCAAGACACCACTTTTGTCAATTTGGGAGAAGCCGTAGGATCAGATGATCAGCAATTGACTTTTTCTAACGATACTTTATACTTAGAGGATGGTGGCGAAGTGGATTTGAGTGGCTTGATGGGGACTGATGACCAAAACATCAATATAGACGGCGATAGTTTACGCATAGAAGATGGTAATGCGGTGGCACTTTCTGACTTAGGCACGGACGACCAACAGTTGACATTTTCTAATGACACTTTGTATTTAGAGGATGGCGGTGAAGTGGATTTGAGTGGCTTGATGGGAACTGACGACCAAAACATCAATATAGACGGCGATAGTTTACGTATAGAAGATGGTAATGCGGTTTCACTTTCTGACTTAGGCACGGACGACCAACAGTTGACATTTTCTAATGACACTTTGTATTTAGAGG
>JADHMO010000010.1 GCA_016779995.1 Flavobacteriales bacterium | reverse complement strand
CCCAAGATGCATCAGGCGCATCGGCACTTAAAGTCACCCAATTAGCCTCCGTAGAAGCCGATAAGTTCTCTAAGTTAGCACAAGCATCTAGTGTGGTGTATTGTGAACTTGCCGACCAAGGCGACTGACAGTTTATAGAACCATCTTCGTTTAGTACTCTCGCTCTCATTGACCACTCGTAAGTAGTCCCTGGCTCCATAAAGTAACGTGTTCTAGACGTTCCATTAAAGGGGTTGGTATTGACAGGTCCTGCCGTCATTACTGTCCACGAAGAAGTCCCCACTTCACGGTAACGAATCATATAATGTGATGGTGCAGCATTAGGCTCAGACCAATTGAACACTACCCTATTATGAATGATATCATCGACCAATAAGCCTGTTGGCGTAATGTCACAAGGGTTTTCAGCATATTGGCAAGAACCGTCATCAAAAGCAGCCTCAGGATTGTAATTTGTAGCGTTTTCATCGGTACAACCAGCTATATCAATGATCAATACATAAATTGAAAATTCAGCTTCAACAGTACAGTCTAATGTCATGTCCGTTACAGCTACAATATAATCACCAGCAGACAAGGCAAATGGATTTTGTTGAATACCATTTAAATCAAATACATTGATATCGTAATTGTTAGTTCCATTAATTCCTGTTGCAATAATATTTCCATCAGAAGCACCATAAGAGCTGACGTCCTGAGTGCTCAAGATAGAAACTTGAAGTTCACCACAATAGTTACAACTGCCATCATCTTCGATAGCTCCTGGGTTGTAATTATCTGCTAAAGGGTCAGTACAGCCCGAAGTTATTGTGGTATAGCAATCGTTACATTCGCCAAAACAAACGACAGGCAAATCAATTATTTGCCCACATTCGGCAGTAAAATAAAAATTAGGAGAATCATCGCCAGTTTCAGGATTTGTTCCTAAAGCACAATCATCTGGAGCATAACCGATTAGTCCCCAACCAGACCAAGCGTCAGCAGCTCCAGATAAAGCATGTACATATTCATATAATCCCGGCTCAGATAATTCTAATGAGCCCGAATAAATACCGTCCATATCATCGTCAGTAAGTGTTACCCCCCAAGAGCCCCAATATTGACTAGAATCTCCGAAAGTATCCCAACTACCATTTATCATTACATTATCATAATCCTCGCTAACTACACCACTTGCATCAACATTGAAGTTAATCACTGCTGGTTCTTCACAAAGCACACACGAGCCATCATCAATGGTAGCAAAAGGGTCATAATTACCTGCAGCCTCATCGGTACAGCCTAAGCCACCACCAATACACTCTGAACATTCACCAAAACAAATGGTTGGCAAATCAATGACTTGACCACATTGAGCGTCAAAATAATAATTGGGCGCATCATCACCATTTTCAGGGTTTATTCCTAAAGCACAATCATCAGGGGCAAAACCAATAATTCCCCATCCAGAATAACCATCTGCAGGGCCACTTAAGGCATGCACATATTCATAAAAGCCTGGCTCTAAGGTTAAAGAACCGGTATAAACACCGTCCATATTGTCATCTGCAAGAGTAACACCCCATGCTCCCCAATACTGATTAGAGTCGCCAAAAGCATCCCAACTTCCATTGATTAAAACATTATCATAGCCTGCAGAAATAAGGTAACTAGCATCAACACTAAAATTAATTGTAGCAAGTTCTTGACAAGCAACACATGAACCGTCATCAATTATGGCGTCAGGATTGTAATTAGAGGCTGTTTCATCTGTACAACCAAATACATTGAGAGAAGAACATTCGCCAGCAAACCAATTGACAACACCACTATTTTCAGCATAACAAGAATTGGAATAAGTCACATTATTACACCCACAAACAGGCTCGTAAATCTCAAAACAAAACGCATTGGGGTCAATGAGGTTAGGGTCTATACAAAACTCGCAAGAACCATCATCCAAGTTAGCCTCCGGATTATAATTGACCGCCGTAGCATCGGTACAACCTGAAATATTTGGAGTAATAGAAATATCGCAAGTATCGTTTGCATTTATTGTCATATTATTTTGACTCAACTGCCAATTTCCACCAAAAGACTGCTTACTCCATAACACATTAATATCTACGGTATTGACATCAGAATTCCATGTCATTGTATTACTAAATACGCCATTATTTGAAGATAATTCTCCAAGAGCATATCCAGCAGTAGAACTGTAAATAATCAAATCATCTATAGGGTCAGCATCGGCCGATTCAACTTGGATAATAATTGAGTTTGGACCATTATTGCCAATAGACAAAAATACCGATGATGCTACTTCAATATTATTCGCAAAGTGATAAATTTGAGTATCACAATATGGTGAAGCTTGAGCTTCATACTCGCAACTACCATCTTCTGTAGTCGCTTCTGCATTATAGTTAGAAGCAACAGGGTCAGTACAACCTAAAACAACTGTTGAAGTAGTAATATCGCAAGTATCGTTTACATTTATTGCAACGTTACTTTGAGACCACATCCAATTACCTCCAAAAGATTGCTTACTCCATAATATATTAATATCTACTAAACTGACATCAGAATTCCATGTCATGGTGTTAGTTAATACACCATTACTTGAACTCATTACTCCTAGTGTGTATCCACCAGTTGCACTATTGATGACTAAATCATCTACAGGATCAGCATCAGCAGATTCCACTTGAATAATAATTGAGTTTGCACCGTTGTTACCTACAGAAATAAATATAGAAGATGCGACTTCAACAGGATTCATAAAGTGATAGATTTGAGTATCACAGTAAGGAGATTCTCCATCAACTAAAAACTCACAACTACCATCATCTTCTGAAGCTGCTGGATTGTAGTTCATAGCTGATTCATCAGTACAACCTGAAATAATTGGACATGTGCCATCGGTCTCGCAAGTTTCGAAACAATGTAATAAAGTCGTGTCTGAATTGATAGCAGGTAAAATTCTATCGTTCCAGTTAGCCGCATCAGCACAAGGAAGACCAGCTATATTTTCTTTAGCGCCCCAGTCGCCGCCATTATTTGGGCTATTTAGCAAGGTGTAGTTGCCAGTTGCGCCATTGCTAATGTAAGTTACGCCTGTCCAAATGCCATCGCCATCATCATCAGATAATGGTAATGCCATAGCGTCACCAAACATACCACCGCCTATATACATACCGTTAGGGCCTACTATTATGTTAGCAGTATTTACAGAAAATGTGACATTAAAGCCTTCTGGCTCTGGATTATTAAGAGAAGGATCTATGTAGTCTAGCGAATTAATCTCATTTACAACAACAGATGCAGAAATTGGCTCAGAAAAAGTGTTAGATTCTGATTTAGATAAACCAACAAATGGCATCAAAACAATCAACAAAGTATATAGTGGTTTCATAATACAATAATTAGTAAAGTGTCAAATCTACACTTTTTAATATTAAATCAAAATTACATATGTTAATTTCTAATAAAATCAACCTTATTTTTAGAGTATTTACATAAAATAAAACTTTGGAAAGCTGGGACTAAAAAAAAAGCAACTCCAGTTGGAGTTGCTTTAGTGTGCGGATGAAGGGAGTCGAACCCCCACGCCTCGCGGCACTAGATCCTAAGTCTAGCGTGTCTACCAATTCCACCACATCCGCAGCAAAATGGATTGCAAATATATAGTTTTTAGTCAATTTTACTTAAAAAATATTTATTCTATATCCTGCCTTAATTTTACAGTCAAAATATTACTTTTGTTAAGAATCATTTTTAACCTTTATGTTACACATACAACCTAAAGATATTCCTGTTGGCGAATTACACCAATACCTTTTGGGTGCAGTTGGTCCTCGCCCTATTGCACTAGCAAGTACGCTGGATCAGTATGGTAATCCTAACCTTAGCCCCTTTAGTTTTTTCAATGTGTTTAGTGCTAACCCTCCTATTGCTATTTTTTCTCCAGCACGACGAGTACGCAACAACACGACTAAGCATACTTTGGAAAATGTGTTAGATAATAAAGAAGTCGTTATCAATGTAGTGTCTTATGACATTGTGCAACAGACTTCACTTTCAAGTACAGAATATGAATCTGGTGTCAACGAATTTATTAAATCTGGTCTGACACCACTTGCTTCTGAATTAGTAAAGCCATTTAGAGTGAAAGAATCACCTGTTCAAATGGAATGTGTCGTTAATGAGGTTATCTCATTAGGACAAGAAGGAGGAGCTGGAAATTTGGTCATTTGTGAAATCAAGATGTTGCACATCAACGATAACATACTAAACGATATGGGTGCTATTGACCCTAATAAAATTGATTTAGTAGGTCGAATGGGTGGCAATTGGTATTGCCGTTCATCACAAGATGCACTGTTTGAAGTAGAGAAGCCTATACGTAACTTAGGAATTGGTATTGATAAAATTCCATCTCGAATTAGAAACAGCTATATTCTTACAGGAAACGACTTAGGTATGTTGGGTAATATGGAATCTATACCAAGTTTAGAAGAAGTAGAAAAATATAAAGAAGAAAATTATACTATAAAAGAAATACTAAATTTTAGTGCTAAAGATGAAGAAGCCAGAGAAGCTTTGCATTATCGTGCTAAAGAATTATTAAAAAAAGGCCGCATAAGTGAGGCTTGGAAAACATTATTGATAGATAAATTAAATAGAACATGAGTTTAGCAATTACAGGAAAATTAGTCAAAGCATTAGATGTAGAAAGTGGCACAAGTAAAGCAGGAAAAGAATGGAAAAAACAATCTTTTGTTATTGATACTGGCGCACAATACAATCCAGAAGTATGTTTCAGTCTTTTTGGCGAGGATAAAATCGCTATGATAGATGGCATTCAGCCTGGTACTGAAATAGAAGTTTCTTTCAATCTTTCTTCTAGAGAGTACAATGGTAAATATTATCACAATATCGATGCTTGGAGAATCAACAGAGCAGCAGCGGCCGTTGTAGAAGACGTCGCTATGCCTCAAGCACCATTAGAAGCTTCTGACGCTGAAGAAGACGACCTACCATTCTAAAAGATGTCTGCTCGGCTAATCCGTGTATTTAAGGCTTTACTACCTGCACCGTTTACAATAGCAGTAGTACTTACTTTAGTCACTTTTGTTTTAGCCTATTTTCTAAGTCCAAATCAAGAAACACCTTTATCACTACTCAATTATTGGGAAAAAGGATTGTGGAACTCTCCCCTTTTAGTTTTTGCAGTGCAAATGATGCTGATGCTCGTGCTGGGTCATGTTTTAGCACTTACTAAAACAATAAGTCATTGGATAGATAAAGCCACACTATTTTGTAGTAATACGGCTCAGGCTGCAGCTTGGGTTACTTTACTGACTTTATTAGTTAGCTTTTTCAATTGGGGATTGGGCTTGGTGTTTGGTGCTATCTTTGCTCGAAAAGTAGGAGAACATGCCACTAAAAATAATATCCCACTGAACTATCCACTTATTGGTGCGGCTGGATATTCTGGCTTAATGGTTTGGCATGGTGGTATATCTGGTTCTGCACCTATCAAAATTGCTGAGAAAGGTCATTTTTTGGAAGAAAAGATGGGCGTTATTTCTCAATCCGAAACTATTTTTTCTAGTATGAATATTAGCATTAGTCTAGTGTTACTGATAGTCTTACCGTGTCTAATGTATCTGCTCGGTAAAAAAAGCGAGTCTAAAATCATCCAATTAAGCTCAGTACCTATTGAAGATGAACATCAAGAAATACAAGGTGCTGAACGCCTAGACCATTCTAACATTCTAGCCTATGTCTTTGGAGGTATTATAATCTTGTACTGCCTATACAAAGCCCTAATTTTACCACATCAACTGTCCCTTTCTTTTATTACTCCAAACTTCATCAATCTGTTTTTGTTGGGCTTAGGCATACTGTTGCACAAGAATTTTAATCACTTTCTAAAAGGTGTTAATCAAGCTATTGGTGGAGCGAGTGGAATCCTCATACAGTTTCCTTTATATTTTGGTATTATGAGCATTATGAATAGTTCAGGTTTAGTTGGTGTATTTTCCGATTTCTTTGTCAGTATATCCAACGCTACCACCTTCCCGATCTTTGCCTTTATAAGCGCAGGAATAGTTAATGTTTTTGTTCCTAGCGGAGGTGGTCAGTGGGGAGTGCAAGGACCCATTATTATTGAAGCCGCTAGTCAGCTCAATGTACCCTATTGGAAAGCCGTAATGGCACTAGCTTATGGCGACCAACTCACTAATATGTTACAACCGTTTTGGGCATTGCCATTGCTAGGGATTACAGGCTTAAAAGCAAAAGATATTTTACCTTACAGTTTACTTTTATTATTGGTTGGGGGCTTAATATTTGTACTTGGTCTTTTACTGTTCTAATGACGAACATCAAGAGCATCTCTTAGGGCATTACCCACCAAAACAAAAGACAACACCAAATACATAATAGCTAAACCTGGAAAAATAGCTAAGTATGATTTTCCCATTACGATATAGGCATAATGGTCTTTTATCATTGTTCCCCAAGATGGCATAGGGGGCTGTGCACCAATACCTAAAAAGCTGAGTCCCGATTCTATGAGTATAGCAGAAGCAAAATTAGCAGCCGAGATGACAATTACTGCGCCCATCACATTGGGCAATATGTGCTTAAAGATTATCCTAAAATGTCCAAAGCCTAAGGATTGAGCCGCTTCTACGTATTCTTTCTCTCTGATACTCAAGACCTCACCCCTAACTATACGAGCTACCTCCACCCACATAGTCAGTCCGACAGCTACAAAGACTTGCCAAAAGCCTTTGCCTAAGGCTAAAGAAATAGCTATAACCATCAATAAAGTAGGAATGGACCAGACAACATTGACTAACCACATTATAACGGCATCTACCTTGCCTCTAAAATAAGCCGCCATAGCTCCTAAGGTTATGCCAATCACTAAAGAGATTAAAACTGCAATAAAACCTACCGACAGACTTACTCGAGTACCACATAAAATACGACTTAGCAAATCTCTACCAAAAGAATCTGTACCAAGGATATAGTTGCGTTTTATTAGGCTATAATCCTCACTCTCTAATACTTGTTCATAATTGGTTCCAAAAGCAGTATAGTACAATATACCATTCACTTCCTTAAATTCAGAAATAGGAATTTCCTTGTAAGGATTTTCTTGACCAAAAATCATTTTTTCAAAAAAACCAATTTGCTCTACATCATCTTTAGCTAATAAAATAATATCAACTTCAAAGCCAGGTGATTGCTTGGAAAGTTCCAAGTGCATTTGGTTGGCATAAGGTGTAGAATCAGGAAAAATATGATACCCAAAAATACTTACCACAACTGCTAAAATAATAGCACACAAAGCCGTAACTCCCAAAAGGTCTTTTTTAAATTTAGACCAAGCTATTTGAGATAAACTATTCATCGTTGGTGTTTTCTTTCTTTCCATTCAAAGGAACTAAACTGTGAGCTGACTGCTACCCAAACAATATAAAAAGGATACAAAAAAGCCATAAACCAATAGTAAGATAAGTATTTTTCATAAAAGAAAAATCGAGACAAGGACTTGACAAAAAGATAGTCAACAATGAGTTTAGTGAAGAATACAACTAAAAACAAATTAAATTTAGCCGAAAACAAAAGCAATATCAGTGCTAAATTGATTAGAAAAACCACAGCACTTATCCACTGGGCAGTAGCATCTGTATAAGACGAGCTTTTGGCTGCCCAACGTTTTCTCTGGTTGAAAAAGGCTTTTAGACTTGCCTTGGGGCTTGTAAACACTATAGCTGATTGCTCCTTAACAAAGACAATTTTAGCTCTAGATTTTTTTACGTGATGCAATAGAAAAACATCATCACCAGAGGCTATGTGTCCTTTAGTATCTGCAAAAATGGATTTACGAAAAGCCATGTTAGCCCCATTGCACATAAAGGCTTTGTTTGCGCCAATTGCTCCAGCACCTGAACCAATCAAACTCATAAATTCTATAGCTTGAAACTTATCAAATACTGTATTTAAATTGGTGTAAGATACAGGGCCAGAAACTAAGTGGATACTATCATCGCTAAAGGGTGCTATCATCTGTTTCACCCAATTAGAAGACAAACGGCAATCGGCATCGGTTGTCAAAATAATATCGTATTGAGCTACGGCTACACCACTACTGATAGCCGCTTTCTTGCCTTCTTCTTTGGAACGCAATACCTTTAAAGGTAAATTGGACTGCTTGAGTATGTCATAGGAATTGTCGTCAGAAAAATCGTCAACTAATATGAACTCCAAACAGTCAGATGAATAGTCTTGTTTGGATAAGTCTTCTAACAAAAAAGGAATGTTTTCTTCTTCATTTCTTAGAGCTATAACAACAGATACCTTAGTACTGACATCGCTTTCGAAAGGCTCTAGATTATGCCAACCTTTATAAAAAAGATAAATTTGATAGGAGTAAATCAAAACAATGAAAATCAGTAGCACTTCCATCATTTTCTAAAAAATTTGAGTTGATAGACAAAGAAGACGCCAATTATTGCAGGTACTACCAAGTTAATAATCCATAATGCAAAAGACGCCGTCATTATCCCTATGGCATTTGATGACAAGAAACCAAAGAAATAAATAGCTACCGAACCACGAACACCAAGTTCCGTTAAAGCGATAGTTGGTATGATAGACATACTTAAAAAAGTGAGGGCACTCATTGTCAAAGACTGCAAAAGGTTGATTTCAATATTGACAAACCTTATAAGTAAATAGAATTGAAAAGAATACACACCATACCTAAGCATACTCAAAAACAAAACCTTTGAAATATCTTTTAATGAAAACAAAGAAAATACTGGAGCGTAAGATTTATATTTTTCTAAAAACTTCCATTTAGAAAATAGTGATGATAATTGCGAAACATTGTACAATAAATACATTATAACCGTAAGCACCACAACAGATAATACAAGCAAGATGTAAATACCGTAATCACTTTTTGTAAATAATAAATAGGTGTATTGTGAGCTAAAAAAAAGAAATGCTAAAACTCCAAATATGATGGTTGTCACTAATTGAGTGATGTTTCCAAAAATAGTAACCAAAACGGCTTTTATTCTATCGGCCTGCTGCAAACAAAATACACGACCACCAAACTCACCTACCCTATTGGGTGTGAAAATGGATACCGTTATTCCTAAAAAAACAGCTTTTAAAGCCAACCAAAAAGAAACTTTCTCCAACTTAGATACTAAAAATTGCCACTTAATAGCATCTATTGACCAATTGACAAACATTAGAAAAAAAACTACTACTAGCTCAATGTAACTCCCCTCGCTTAGAATAGATAAAAACTGAGTTTTAACTTCCGAATAACTTTCATTAGAAAAGACTTTTTGATACAAAAACCATACGGCTAAGCAAACTATACTTAGCTTTATAAAAGCACTTATTTTTTTACTACTTTGCATCGGCAACAATAATACGAAATTGAAAAGTAAAACAGACCGAATTATTTTAGGTATTGACCCCGGAACTACTATTATGGGTTATGGACTCATACACGTCAAGGGAAATAAAATGGAATTGATAACAATGGGGGTTTTACATTTATCCAAATTGAATAGCCATGCCGATAAGCTAAAACGTATTTTTGAGCGAACATTAGCATTGATAGATGAATATAAAGCCGATGAAATGGCATTAGAAGCACCTTTCTTTGGCAAAAATGTACAATCTATGCTAAAACTAGGAAGAGCCCAAGGTGTCGCTATGGCTGCTGGATTGTACAGGGATATCCCCATTTTTGAATATGCTCCTAAAAAAATAAAAATGTCTATTACTGGTCAAGGAACAGCCTCTAAAGAACAAGTTGCAGCTATGCTAAAAAGTCTATTAAAAATTGATGAAATGCCTAAGCATTTGGATGCTTCAGATGGCTTGGCGGCCGCCGTTTGTCATTATTTTCAAAATGGAAAAATTAGTGGCGATAAATCGTATTCTGGCTGGAGCTCCTTCCTCAAAGATAACCCTGATAGATTAGGCTAAAATACTTCGGCAATAGAATCAGCAATCTCTTGCATTTCTTCTTTAGCAAGAGATAATTTAGGTTTAGAAAAATTGATGTCTTGAACCCCATTAATTGGAATAAGGTGTATGTGTGCATGAGGGACTTCTAATCCAATTACAGCTACACCAATACGCTCACAAGTAATAACTTTCTTTTGTGATTTAGCTACTTTTTGGGCAAACTGCCACAAACGAGCGTATTCGTCACTTTCTATATCAAAAATGTAATCCGTTTCACGCTTAGGGATAACTAATGTATGCCCTTTTGCTAATGGGAAAATATCGAGAAATGCCAAAAACTCATCATTCTCAGCTACTTTATAACAAGGAATTTCTCCATTTACTATTTTGGTGAAGATAGATGGCATTAACGACTGATATCAACAATTTCGAATTTCATCAAACCGTTTGGAACTTGAATTTCAGCAATATCCCCTACTTCTTTACCTAACAAGCCTTTGGCTATAGGTGAGCTTACAGAAATTTTCTTGGATTTGAGGTCAGCTTCACTTTCAGGAACCAATTCGTAAGACATAGTTGCACCATTTTGGACATTTTTGATAGTTACCTTAGACATAATCAAAACCTTAGAAACATCAATTTGTGATTCATCTAATATTCTAGCTTTAGAGAATTCCGATTCCATTTTAGCAATCTTGGCCTCCAAAAGTCCTTGGGCTTCCTTAGCGGCATCGTACTCAGCATTTTCAGAAAGGTCACCTTTGTCTCGTGCTTCCGAAATTTGTCGAGCTACATTACGTCGTTCTGTTGTTTTCAGATGTTCTAACTCTTTCCTGAGTTTTTCCAATCCTTCTTCAGTATAATATACAATTTCAGACATTTTTCAATGTATTAAAAAATTCAAAAGAGAAGACTAGAAAAGCCTTCTCTCCCTACTAAATTACAAAATTTATTTTTATTTATAGATCTATACGAACACCTATGGTATTCAACAATCCAAAATGATCGGCGGCACGTAAGGAATAATCTACACCAAATGTTGTTTCACCACTTAAAGGTAATTCAACTGTAAAACCAGCCGATAAACCTGTCAAATCGGTACTACCTTCGGACAAACCATCTTCATATACATAACCTCCTCTAACAGATACTAACTCTTTGAAAGAATACTCCAGTCCAAAACGGAATTGGTCATTCTGAAATGAATTTGAAGTAAACGTACCTGCTGTTGTTAAACGGTGGTTATCTGGCAAAACCGGAACGTCATACGCTAGTCCTATGTTCAACAAGGAAGGTAATTCAAAAGCATTAGTTCTTTGTTCTAAAGTCATAGTATATTCTCCATCTGGAGCTTGACCTCTAAAGGAAATACCATCACCGTCAAAAATCATAGTCGGCCCAACATTTTTTAGTGCAATACCAAATTTTATATGATCATTCTCTCCTGTGATGTACTGAATACCTGCATCTAAGGCTATACCACTTGCTGTAACATCCGACGTACCTTCAATGATAGCTTTCATGACGAAACCACCATAAATACTGTTAGAAAAGGCTTTGGAGTAACCAACGTTTAAGTTTGTGGCAGATATACTATAAGTACCTAAACCTCCATCAGGAAGCAATTCAGTAGTAATCATAATATCAGCTAAAGAAATAGAAGATATAGCTACTGCTAACACCGATGACTCACTCATGCGTTGTGAGAAACCAAAAGAATTAATTGGCACATCAGCAATCCATGAAGAACGAGAAAATATAAGCTCTGTTTTATCCGTAAAAGCTAGACCAGCTACGTTGCCGTACAATGACTCTAAACCTCTCACTGAAGCTATATTTGAACCGCCCCAACCAGAAGACCTTGCCCAAGGGTTAATCAATAATTGACTAGCTCCTGCAGAACCAACTCGATCTGGGTTTCCAGCTGATAGATTGGTTGTAAAAGCACAAGCTAATAGCAAAACCCCAAAGTATTTTAATGATCGTATCATTTCTAATTACAATTAAATATTAAAAGGTGTCTAAGTCAATTGGACGTAACACACCGAACCATTTTAAATTTCTTTCTTTACCTATACTAGGAACACTAACATTTATAATATATGCTCCACTAGCAATAGGAATACCTTTTTGATTTTTTAAGTCCCAATCGATTGATGCAGAACCTTCACTATCTTTATTCAGTTGTTTGATTAACGAACCGTTGATGGTGTATATAGAAATAACACATTCATCCGGCAGGTTAGTAATTCTTACTCTAGTATCTAATTGACCTCCATTTTCTACACCTTCATAAGTAGAATAAGCATAGTATGGGTTAGGTACAACATTAATTAAATCCATAACCGAATCTACTTGACTTGCTTCAGTCATTACTGTAGGTGCTATCCCTTCTGTAGAAAAACGGTAATTTGGATAATTAACTTTCTTGTAAGAAACGGTCATATTTACTGGAGAGCTTTGAGTTCCTCCACTCACTTTATCTACGTAATACATATCACCTAAACTGTTGGCTTGTCTCCAATCATCATTAACCTTAACAGAGTCAGTCGCAGAAATTGAAGTAATCTCATAGGCATACAATCTATCGTAGTTATTTAAGAATTCTTTTAATGGAGTAGGTGTAGTCGTGATAGAAATATTTTCTGTAAACTCTGTGTCATCTACTTCAACCATTTCTCTATACTCTCTAGATACATCAATATTAATAGTTACGTCAGAGGATAATAAATCATAACCTTCCTTTAATAATGGAACAGATGTCCACATCATTTCTCTAAAGAAACTTAACTTAGAAGTAGCTGACTCTAAATCTATCATAGCTTGTGCACATCTATCGTATTTTGAGGAATGTACATAGATAAAGTGCTTACCACCTAAATAATAACTTCCATTTGCCCAAGTAGGTATTTGAGTTTGAACTCGAGTTGATGGGTTCCATAACATATCGTCACCGTTATCGGAACTCAGCCAAGAGTCCTCAGCAAACATAATATTTAAACGCTCACCCGTCTCCTTGTTAATAGCATAACCTGGGAACCAACCCATACCAGTTCCTGTACCATCAGGGTTACCATCTTTATCAACGGACTCATCAGAACGTGGATCAAGTTTAGCAACACCGCCTTTTGCAAAGGCTGGATTGTCTTGTGATTCTAAGACTACACATCTTGACCACTTGGACTTGTCATTTGTAATAACAACCTTGACACTTTGTAGGTTCCTCATTCTATTCCCTAATTGTGATTGAGGGAAACTATAATCTCCGCTGAAGTTTGTGTTAATAGAATAACCAGGACCATCAATGTATGGGGAGACTAATCTGTAAGGTCCCCAAGTACCATTAACAACATCTTCGAATACACCATCAGGATCACCGTCAATATCGTTAAATACAGTATTTGCAGCAGCCGAATATGAACCAGCACGTATCCAGTTTCTACCCCAGAGGTAGGTGTTATTGACTGATGTTTCTCCGTCTTCCTCATCGACATCTCTAACGCCACCTAACCAAGGATTGTAATCATCACTAAACTCTATAGAAGATGAAATTAAACGGTTGCTCTCATCGTAATTAGCAGAATTGGATACGTAATCCCAAGCAGGAGGGTTTTCTTGATTGACTTCAATAGAAAAACCAAATTCGTTGAATAACTGCTGATTACCATCACCAATAGTTGCGTCGGAAACGTAACTCTCATTGGTATTCAAATTCACTAATTCCCATTTACTTACATTCTGGTCTAAAACAATGTGTCTTGGGTCAGAAGAAGAAGCATTATAAACCTCTCCATACATCTTGAGTGCAAACTCAGACTGAGTAAGGTGTCTCGGATCTATCACTTGAATATCAACAGGTCCTAAGTTTGCTTGATAAACAGGTTCTTCAGATTCGTGATTAGCTGAAGTTAGTATTTCGCTTTCTGTTTCTTCAGTAAGAGCAAGTGCAAAGCCACCGTTACCAGCACCGTAAATTTTCTTAATCTCTACACCGTCACCAACTTCTGCATTATAGACTGTTGTAAACGGTTTGTGAGGAATACCAGTATAAACCTTAATGTTTTTACGACCTGCTTTGTATGGTTTTTGCTGACCATCAAGTTTATCTGGATTAGTTGGGTCGTAATCTTTATACTTATTATATCCGTAGGCAACAGACATAAAGTAATACGCTTGATTATTAACCAATTTTTTGTTCTGTAAGGCGAATTGATCCTCAGTTATAGAAACAGAATGTTGAATGCCTTGATTGGACGCTGCCACTTCAAGAGATGGTACATTTGCCCCAATAGAAACATCAAAATTGTAATTAATCAAATTCTCAACTGTATCTTCTAAATCACATTGATATACAAGACGAGCTAAATCAGGGTTGTCTAAATCCGTCACACTAACAGAAACAGAAGCTAACTGATACAGTTGATAGCCTTGGAATCTAAAATATGGATCCCAATCTTGACCTGGAGGTGAAATAATTAGTGGGTCAAACTCTATGTATTGTTCTAAGAAGTTATTAGAAGTTGGGCCATTTGATAAGTTTAATACCAATTCTTGGTCTAATTCAATAACTCTAACATCTGGAGCATCAGGACCATTTAATACTTGGAAACAGTTATCAAATAAGGCTTGTGCTTTATCATCGGCTAAACGAATTAACTCAACAGACGCTAAGTTATCACCTGCTGTAGCTCTTGCCCAAACTACACCAGTAGTAATTCTATTAACCGCACCAGGCTCTAGTGTAAAAGGTCCTGCAGATTGTACAAAACGTCTGTCAGCAGGGTCATTACCAGAATTCTTTTCTGTCCATCCTTCTGGCTCGTCCCAGTCGTCTGAAGTAATTAGTCCGTCTGTACCCCATCCATAAGGGTCTGTATCACCCGGGAACATAAATTTGGCAAGCGTAGAACCACCACGACCTGTACCACCATAAGTAATATCCAATCCGTCTTTCCATTTACCTAATAAATAGTTATAAACGTGCTGACCATTTTCAGGGTTACCGGTTACTGTAAAGTCATTGTTATAATATACAAAGCGAGACATAATTGCTTGCTCTCCTGGCTCATCAATGATACTATCTCTATCGTTATCAATACCATCATCAGGATCTGCTAATGGACCTTGGAAGAAATCCACACCAATAGCAGGAGGAGTTGTTCCATAACCAGTAGCTCCTTCATCGTTATCGTCACCGTTGTAGCAATATCCAAAACCACGAGCTACATCACAACCTACATAATCATCATCATACTTTCCTAAATCGGGGTCAACCCACTGACCAAAATAAGCATCGTTTAATTGAATGGTTGCTTTGTTGATAATTTTATAGTTGTAGAATGTCATGTTATTGATTTCATCATTAGTAGCAAAAGCAAAGGCTTGAGCACGAATTTCTAAACCAATAGGATCAGCACTTGTTTCGGAGTGTATATTTCCTTTATCATTGAATACCCAATATAAAGTTTGGTCACCATAAATAAGGTCATCTTCATTACAATCTAAGTCACCATCAATATCATATTTAGGATAATCTCCATCATTAGGGTTGTATTCACCATCATCATTAGCATCATAGTAAGGAGCTAAAAACTGGTAATCACCATCGATACCATTTCCAGGCCAATTGACAATACTATTAGGTATTGTATAATCAGGATAAGCAGAATTGTCATTGAACCAAGCAATGAATTCATCCACTTCTTGACGAGTAATACTAAAATGTTTGTCGTAATTCTCACAGGTCTCTGCACTGATATCACCATTTTCATCAAGGGGTCCAGTCCAAAAGTCATTTCCTGACTGTCGATAAGTCATGGCTGCTGCCTTTAATTGCTCACCAGCATCAATACCAGCAATCCATAAAGCGCCAGCAAACATGGAATGTTTGTTACTATTTTTAGGAATTTCATATCTAGCATCACTCAAGTTCCACCACATATCACCACCACCCATAATGGTAGTCCTAACGTTGTTGATATTCAAATCCGTCATAGCTTGTGAAGGTGTACAATCTGCTGCCACCCTAGCCAAGCTTGTCTGAGAATCAGAACTCGAAGTTCCTACATTTTCTTTAGCGAGTATTGTTAAAGAAGATATACTTGCTATAACGACTAATACTATTTTGTTCATGTCTATACTATTTATCTTAGACTAAAAGTTAATTTCTATTCCTAAACGTGCCATTCTTGGCAAGCTGTAATTCGATGGGTTGTTAATCTTCATCATATACATATCTCTAAATGACTGTGGGTCATTCTGAGCGTTAATATCTGTCTGAGCTGAAGCATCAGATAGGTAACCATCATCATCAGGGTTTCCTGTTGCACGGTAAACCGATCTAACATTCTTTGTATTCAAAAGGTTTTGTACCTGTAAGTAAACGTTGAACCCTAATTTCTTTTTATTATCCAATTGACCGACATCAAGGGAGAATCTTTTGTTGATTTTTGTGTTAATTCTAACTGTCCATGGATTACGTGAACCATTCAAACTTCCATCTAAAGTTGATCGTTGGTTTATTCCAAAAGCCCCATCTTGTGTAATATTAGATTGTCTAGAATAAGGGGTACCCGAACCAGCAATGATGATAAAGTTAGCACCAGCGTTAGCCAATACTTGCTTGTTGAACCAAACTGGTCCATTATAATCTTTACCACTATCAAATCTGTAGTCCATACTTAAATTGAAAGCATGTCTTTGGTCATAGCTTAAAGGAATAGTTGTTCTTAAGTTTGGTTGTCCCGTATTTACTAAGCTCAAAGCTGAAGATGATGAAGAACCTGTACCGTTTGCAAATTGCAAGGTATAGTTAGCAGACATAGATACGTTTCCACTTCTTCTCATTTCATACAAAGCAGAAAAACCTTTTACCGTACTAAAGTCAATGTTTCCGTAAGTCAAGTATGAAACTGGATAAGAGTAATTGGTCTTAACCACTTGAATCATGTCTCTTAACTCTCTGTAAAATGCAGATAGTGTTAATGATGAATTTAAATTCAGGGTTTGAGCAAATCCTAATTCAAAGTCAACTGTCTTTTCAGATTTCAAGTTAGGGTTGTTAACAAATGCATTTACCGTTTCTGCTAAATATAAGTAACTGATAGGGTTTAACCTATTTCCTGTTGGAGGTCTTTGTGTCAAGACATCGTAGTGAGCAAAGAATTGCGCCTCATCAGAAATAGGAAAAGAAAAGGAAATCCTTGGTGAAAAATCAGTTTGAGGCTCGAAATCTTTAAAGACAGGTATACTATCTTCAGAATTTACAAGATATGGTGTAATCTGACCTGTTGTTGAAGCTTGAGCCAGTATTTTTGGGTCAGTAATAGCCTCTCCATTCTCATCAAACCAATCTTGACCGTTACGATAACCAACTACCTCAGTAGGATTATCTAGATCATTGACATAAACTACATAGTCATCACCAATACCTGCTGGTCTTGTATAATCCCCACTAAGTAATGGTACATTTGAACTAGCAGTATAAGTATCATACAAGCAATATTCATCAGCTAAAACAGATTGGTTAGCGTCATAACGATCTACACGTAAACCGATACTGAAAATTAAATCATCAAAAGCAAATTTGTCTTGTATATAACCAGCAGTATAGATAGGTTCGAAAGCACCTATGTTTCTTGTGAAATCTTCCTTGTCATTTTTTTCAGAAAAGAAATCTTCAATAGATGCGGCAGAATTCAATTCATCACCTTTATAGTCATAACCATAATAAGATACTAAGCCATTTTCGTTTAGCTCATCGGCACTAAACATGTCTATAGATAATTGATCAGGGTCATACGAATCTATATCGATAAACTCATCAGGTGCTATGTTGTATTTTTCCCTCAAACTAGCATCAAAACGAGATTGAGCATTCGTATTAACTAAACGATTGTAGTACACTTGGTCGTAGGTACCCAAAGCATTGAATTGTGGGTTGGCTAAGTCTAATTCTAAAATATGGAAATTGGTTAATTGTCTAGCCAGACCCCAGAGTGAGTTTGGAGCAACAAACCAGCTTCTATCCGTTCTTTTCTCATATTCAAATCCAAATTGAATAGCGTGGTCCTTTATATCGGCCGAACCATTTGCCCGTATAGAGAATTGTTCTGCTTGTTGTTTTCCATAAGAACCGTACTGATCGCCATAGTTATAGTATAAAGAATATACATTTCTAGGGCCTTGACCGTTAAGAAGTCCTAGTTCTCCTAAATCATTAGCTGTTCTTATTACTCCTCTATTACCATTACCTCCGAAAGACAAACTTTGCAATTCGTTTTCACTAAACATATCATAGTATTGTTGAGTATAAGCTGCTAAATCAGGATTAGATGAATTGCTACCATCAAAAGTCATTAAGGTATCAATAAAGCCTCTATGAATAAATCCATTTACACCACTTGCAGTATCTTCTCCAAAGGTGTAGAATCTATCTTTATAAGTATTGAATTTACCCACGTGACCATATCTAAATAAGTCTTGTCCATGATTTGGATTTCTTCTTTCAAAATCATTTCTAGTATAATCTACAGTAATATTGTAGTAAGCATTTTTGATATTAGAAGCAGACTCCTCATCACCTTCTTGAGCACCAAAACGTTGCGTAAATCTAGCGTATGTTCTCCAAGTGTTTCTTTCTTCTTCAGAATTATTTTGCCAATTCAGTAAAGAATAAGTGTAAACAAATGGATGATCAACGGAATGACTTACTGCACCTCCTAAAGTTAGATTTGTTTTGAGTGTTGGCTTGAAGTCTAATTTAGCAGATAAATTGAATCCACTAGAGTTAGTATTCATTTTCGCTTGAACATTTTCAAAATCATCGGCTCTTAAAAAAGTAGCGTTACTCAATAAACCAATGGAAGAAGATTGTTGATTAGGTACAGCAACAAAAAGATTTTCTTTCAACTCCTCTAGTTTATCGTCTTTTATTTTCCAAACCCCTACTGCTGAAGGACTAGCATCGTCGATGTTTCTAAATTCACCAGCTAAGAAGTAACCTAAGATAGCTCTACCTTTAGAACCGTCTTCCTTAATTTCTTTATAGATTGGTCCTGACAAACCAAAACCGAGAAGACCATAATTATAATCGTCAAACATGTGAGAAGAAACAACTTCAGCACCACCGTACAATTGGTTTGATGGACCTTTTGACGTTACACTAATTATACCACCTGTAGCATCACCATACATAGCAGATAGACCACTTGACATAACCGTAATTTGCTCAATGGCACTTTGTGGTAAAGCTAAACTTCCTCTTACCTTAACACCATCGACATAATAGTCTGTTGCTTCTGAACGAGAACCCCTAACATTAACAGAAGAACCTTCATCAGATTGGTAAACACCAGCTGCCGTAGCGGCAACAGAAGTCACACTTCGAGTAGGCATAGAACGAATTTCTTCACTAGTTACCGTTTTACCTCCCAAGTTATCGGGATCTAAAAGTGGTTTTTCATCTTTAATAACTACTTCTTCAATATCAATACCCTCAGATAATTGAACATCTCTAAATGTTATTTTGTTGGAAGAAACCACAATCCCCTCTAGAGTCACTTGACCATATCCCACAAAAGATACGATTAGGTCGTAAGTACCAGGATCAAGAGGCTTAATGGTATAATTACCATCAAAATCAGTAGTAACACCTGCAACTTGGTTGCCATTTCTTTTGGCAACAACATTGGCAAAGGGTACCGTTTCTCCAGTATTTTTATCAGTAATTTTTCCTTCTAAAGAGCCCGACTGAGCGAAGATAGATGAGCTAGTAAAAATCAAGCCCACTAGAAGCAAGTATAATTTATTGAACATAGTTTTATAAAATTCTATTCATATTCTGCTTAACAAAAGTCTGTAAATATATACATTAAATAAAGATTATCTAAAAGTTAACTCAAAAAATTTGTAAACTTACATTATGAATTTAACACCCTTTTAGTGAACAAATATTTTACATTATTTTTATTGATTTCTATAGCCTCATCATGCGTAAAAGATGAGAATACTATACCTAATGTGCCAGTCAGCTTTAGAATACAAGCATCCGAATTAGGCGGTGTAGGTAGTGCCATTTATACTCAAGAGATTTATGGCATAAGAGGAATCATAATTTATCATAAAAACAGTAATGAGTATGTCGCTTATGAAAGGGCGTGTTCATACAGACCTTCGAATGATTGCGAGGTA
Source organism: Flavobacteriales bacterium (assembly GCA_016779995.1). Taxonomy (NCBI): domain Bacteria; kingdom Pseudomonadati; phylum Bacteroidota; class Flavobacteriia; order Flavobacteriales; species Flavobacteriales bacterium. Next base: position 37,653 of record JADHMO010000010.1, on the reverse strand, counting down.
GTTCAGTTAAATAATGAAATAAATCCAAGTTTTTTGACAGATAGCTGTTGCAATTCCAATTTTTTGCTTGATGACGGCACTCCTTTTAGCGGTCCTGCTCTACTTCCATTAAAACAATACAACACCAGTTTTGACGGCACATATATATATGTGTCCAATTAATTCAGAACGATACGCTTTGTTAATTGCTGTCCTTTAGAATACGCCTTTAACATATAAGTACCTCTTTCTAAATGTTGTATGTCAAGACGATTTTTGACGTCCCATAATTGCTGACTGAGTACTTTTCGACCTTGCATATCGAATAACTCTAAGAGGTAAAATGACTGCTCATCATCAATTTTAACATCTAAATAATTGGAAGCTGGATTAGGAAAAACTGATAGCTTATTTAGATTATAATCATAAAGAGATGCCAGACTAAAAAACACTTCATTAGAATTGTATTTACAGCCCCACTGATCAAGCAAAAGCAAACTATAAGTGCCTTCTTGCTCGGCAATGATATATGACGAGCTTTGATCTAACATCTGTTCCCCTTCATAAAACCATTGGTATTCGAAGATGGAAGACTGCATATAACTTATAGTATCCGAATTCAATTCTAGCTCAGGAGCAAAATCATCACAAACCACAATAATTTCATCTTGTGAAGGAGTAGAACAACCAAAATCATTAGTCGCTAAGACATAATAAAATCCAGAGTTGCTAGGAATGTGAGTGGTATTATTAGCGTTTGGAATAGGACTATTGATATAATACCATTGATAACTCACATCTAATGAGTCCGAATCTAAAGAAAGAATAACATTTTCTTCATCATAAGAAAAGCTAGGCTGATTTGGAGAATCATAGACATATATAGTATCGACAACATCAGCAAATGGCGTTGGCTGAACTTCCAAAATAGTATATTCCACCACCAAATCGCCATTGGTTAAGGTTGAAGAACTGGAGTATCCATCAAAACTAACAGATCCCAGATTATCATCACCCGTAAAGACACCATCTTGATCCCAGACTTGTACAGAATAGCTTTGATTAGTTAATAGTATATTGTCTAAATCCCATGAAACGGGAAAAGAATTATCGACCTGAACACTAGAAGAATAAATCTGATTACCTTCTTCATCAAACAGATAAAAATATGGGTCTGGATCGCCAAAAACGTCCTCAGCATCTTGCCCCCATCCTGAAGCATTACTGACTTGTATAGAAGTTAAGAAATAGAAAGGTTCGATTGAAGAATGAGCCGTATAATGCACTTCATAAACACCCGGCTCTGTGTACAATTGCGAACTTGGATTTTCTAAATTGGATACGTTACCATTGCCAAAATCCCACGAATAGGCAGCTAGGTCTGGGTTATTATTGATGAAATCAACGGTGAGGGGCGCACAACCTGAAAAGTTAGTCATAGCAAAACCACTATTGGCAGAAATATTGGGAAGAATGGTTAAAGGTAAACTGAAACTGATTTCCTCAGTGCCTACCGCCCAAGACAATTCGTGAGTTGCCACAACATTAACGTCAACATTAAATTCACCATATTCCAATGGTACGCCGTAAAGATTAACGCAACCGTACTGACTGATTGTAGGGTCATAATGGCAATTATTCTGAGAATTGTTGCATTCCCATGACAAACCTATTGGCAAGGATATAGAAGTGATGTGATAATCTTCAAAAGCAATTAGGTTTTCGCCAAAACCTTCTATTTCAACTAAAGTGTCAAGAGGTAAAACAAAAGTTAAGTCTTGGTTATAACTTTGATTAACATAAGCCGTAGCTAATGTATCTGGTGATAAACCATAATTAGCACCTATTGGAACAAAACTTTCATCGGGCACACATTGAGCAAAAAGCTGTACACTAAAAAAGCTGCAAATCAGAAAAAATGTAGTGGATTTTAACATATCATAATCTTGTTAGGTTTAACAAGATTATGATATATTTTTTGAATTTACAAGTTTAGTACCTGTAATAGTCTGGTTTGTAAGGACCAGCAACAGGCACACCAATATATTTTGCTTGTTCATTACTTAGCTCATCTAATTCTACGCCAATCTTAGCCAAGTGCAGACGAGCTACCTTTTCGTCAAGGTGTTTAGGTAGTGTGTAGACTTTCTTTTCATACTTATCGATGTGATTCCACAACTCCATTTGAGCAATCACTTGATTGGTGAAAGAAGCAGACATCACAAAAGATGGATGACCAGTAGCACAACCAAGATTGATTAAACGACCTTCTGCCAACAAAATAATATCGTGATTGCCAACAGTATATTTATCAACTTGAGGCTTGATGGTATCTTTAGTCTCTCCCCAGTTATCATTTAACCAAGCAACATCTATCTCATTGTCGAAGTGACCAATGTTACAGACGATGGCTTTATCTTTCATAATTTCAAAATGCTCACCTCTAACAATATCTTTGTTGCCTGTTGCAGTAACAATAATATCAGCTTCTGGCACAGCATCCATCATTTTCTTTACTTCAAAACCTTCCATAGCGGCTTGTAGAGCACATATAGGGTCAATTTCTGCTACGATTACTCTTGCTCCTGCTCCTCTCAAAGATTCAGCAGAGCCTTTACCAACATCTCCAAAACCAGCTACAACTGCTACCTTTCCTGCTATCATTACATCAGTAGCCCTACGGATTCCATCCACTAAGGATTCTCTACAACCATATTTATTGTCAAACTTAGACTTTGTTACTGAATCGTTGATATTTATAGCTGGGGTATATAAAGTACCGTTTCTTTCTCTATCAAATAACCTCAACACTCCTGTTGTTGTTTCTTCAGAAAGACCATTAATGCCTTCAGCTAATTCAGGATATCTATCAAACACCATATTTGTGAGGTCACCACCATCATCAAGAATCATATTTAGGGGCTTACCGCCTTCAAAAGCAAATAATGTTTGCTCTATACACCAGTCAAATTCTTCTTCGTTCATGCCTTTCCAAGCATACACTGGAATGTTGGCAGCTGCAATAGCTGATGCAGCATGATCTTGAGTGGAAAAAATATTACATGAAGACCAACTCACTTCAGCACCGAGCTCAATGAGTGTTTCTATTAGTACAGCCGTTTGAATAGTCATATGCAAACAACCTGCAATACGTGCGCCTTTAAGAGGTTTTTCTTGACCAAATTCTTCTCTCAAGGACATTAGGCCGGGCATCTCTGCTTCTGCCAATTTAATTTCTTTTCTACCCCATTCTGCTAGGGCAATGTCTTTCACTTTATAAGCTAATTTTTCCACTTTAGATTCCATTTGTTAAATTTTAGGGTACAAAAATACAAAATTAACTCCTCATTTGACTTATATTGCTCGTTCAATGATAGATTTTTCACTTTATAAAAAAACGTCTCAATTTCAGCTTGTTATAGAATCCATTGAGACCTTGTGCTTAAGGCATCTTTCAAGGGCTGAATACCTTCAAAAAACAAAGCGTGAGAAAGAAATTGAAGCCAAAGAATTTTTAATTCAACACCTCTATCCCAAAAGCCATTTATCATACAATAGCTATGGCGCGCCAAACCTATCTAATGGCAAAGCCGTTTCTTTGTCTCACTCTAAAGAATTGTTGGCATTCATTAGTGCAAATAAACTTGCTGCCATAGACCTTGAGCCTATTAGCCCTAAAGCCTTTGGTATCAGACATAAATTTCTCAGTCAAGAGGAACTCAATCTAGCTAAAGACGATAAAATGGCAACCTTAATGTGGTGTGCTAAAGAGTGCTTATTTAAAATACACCAAAAGGGAAAGCTGATTTTTAATGAAGATTTAAGAATTCATAACATATCAAAAAACCAACTGGAATGCTCCTTATTAGACAAACAATACAACTTAAATTACGAAAAATTTAAAGAACATTGGCTAGTGTATTATTTTGATTAGTTACATTTGCATTAATGAATATTTACAATTTCATAACATCAAATAAACAAAAAGGGAAGAAACTTTTTGCCGTTTTAATAGACCCCGACAAACAAAGTACAAATGAGTTAGTACAAGTTGTGGAAAGAGCTGTTGCCGCCAAAGTGGACTTAATTTTTGTAGGCGGTAGCTTATTGACAAATGGTAATTTTGCAACTTGCATTTCAACTATTAAGTCCAATTGTTCTATTCCAGTAGTTATTTTTCCAGGAAATTCTATGCAAGTCAATAAAGATGCTGACGGCATTTTATTCTTATCACTTATTTCTGGAAGAAATCCTGATATGCTTATTGGCAATCAAGTCATTTCTGCCCCTTTGCTCAAACACTCTAACTTAGAAGTATTATCTACTGGCTATATACTTATAGACAGTGGTAAGCCAACCACCGTTTCTTATATGAGTAATACCACACCTATCCCTCACGATAAAAACGATGTAGCTATGTGTACTGCTATGGCAGGAGAAATGCTAGGTCTCAAACTTATTTTTATGGACGGTGGTAGTGGTGCTACCAATCCTATTTCAGAATCCATGATAAATATGGTTAGCCAAGCCATTGATGCTCCCCTAATCATTGGTGGCGGTATTTGTAGTGGAGAAAAAGCCATAGCCAATTGTAAAGCTGGTGCTGACATCGTAGTCGTAGGAAATAGTATAGAAAAAAACCCTAATTTATTGGAAGAAATTGCCCAATCTATCCAACATTACAACACCATGAAAAACAATGAAATGCTCAGTAGAAATTAGCATGTACCCCCTTGATGTCAATTACATCGAACCCATTACATTTTTTATTAAACGCCTCAAAAGACACCCTTTCATTTCTTTAGAAACTAACGGTATGAGTACACAGGTATTTGGCGATTACGACAACGTCATGACAGCCATACAAAAAGAAATGAAAAATAGTTTTTTACTCGAGCAAAAGGTGGTATTTAATATGAAAGTTGTCAACGCCCATTTGCAAGAAAAACCCAGCATATAAATATGAAAAAAGTAGTGGTTATAGGCCCTGAGTGTACTGGCAAAAGCACACTTACCAAAGCCTTGGCTCAACACTTTAATTGTCCGTATCGTCAAGAGTACGCAAGAGAGTATATTGCTCAACTATCCGCCCCATACACTCCAAAAGACATACTACAAATTGCTAAAAAACAAATTGAGATAGAAGATGCTATACCCCAAAATAGCCCCTATCTTTTCTTGGATACCGACCTCATCGTCTGCAAGGTATGGAGTGAATTTAAATACGATAACTGCCACCCTTGGATTTTAGAACAAATACAAGAAAGACATTACGATTACTATCTGTTATGTGATATTGACCTCCCTTGGCAAAACGATGGCATGCGAGAACACCCCAATCACAGACAGGAATTGTTAGCCATCTATAAAAAGGAATTGAAAGCCCTCAACAAGCCATTCGCTTTAGTATCTGGAAAAAACAGAACTCAAGTGGCTATTGATATAACTAAACGATATTTTTTGAAACAAACTGAAAATCTAGTTTAAACGATTTTTGTTGAAGGAAAGGTAAAGTGTATCACTAAAAAAGAGTGTTAACTCCTATTTTCATGAATGGGTTTTATATACTTTTTTGTAAAATCGACCGCCGGTGAGTGTTACGCTTTGAGGGGGATTACCACCAAAATTTTGAGAAATCGTTTCGCTGTAATGCAAGGTGAGTTCAAATTCACCCTCTATGTGTACCAGCTCTTTGGTATTAATCAGCTTAGTAAGACGCACCCAACCACTATAATCATCCCTTGAGCAAAAGGAACGAACTCCATTATTGATTGATGCATAGTAAAAAGCAAAATTAGTGTCCAGTTCGGCGTATTGAATGGGATAGGGTCTGTGTTGGCAATAGCCCTGCACCATCTCAAAGTCGGTGTGGTTATAGACGTCTTTGAGCTGTATGTACAACCCGCCCCCCACTTCATAAGGATAAACAGAACCAACATCAATTTCCAAAGTTTGGTAAGGGTGTTCCCATTCTTCCAAACCCGCTATGGTATCTTTGTCCCTAATGTTACGAAAGCCTATACCAGATATATAACCACCCCCTCCTTTACCACTACTGGGGTGGTAACTAAAATCGGCTTCAAACAACTCATCGTCTATATAACAATACAGGTATTGGTCGCCAGAGGTATCAGGGATAGGGTCTTTCTTGCAAGAAGAAAAAAAGAAAGCAAAAAAACATAAAAATGCTAATGTAAATACTGTTTTCATAGTTTTAAAAATTAATGGGTTTTATATATTTTTTGTAAAATCGACCGCCAGTGAGTGTTACGCTTTGAGGGGGATTAGCAAAAGGAGCTCCAGAACCTCTAACTTGACTAAAATGCAAGGTGAGTTCAAATTCACCCTCTATGTGTACTAATTCTTTGGTATTAATCAGCTTAGTAAGACGCACCCAACCGCTATAAATATTACTAGTGCAAAAATAAAAACAGGTGTTTTTATAATCTCCTGACACGTCGTAAAAAGCAAAATTGGTATCCAGTTCGGCGTATTGAATGGGATAGGGTCGGGGCTGACAATAGCCCTGTACCATTTGAAAGTCGGTGTGATTATAGACGTCTTTGAGCTGTATGTACAGCCCACCCCCCACTTCATAAGGATAAACAGAAGCAACATCAATTTCCAAAGTTTGGTAAGGGTGTTCCCATTCTTCCAAACCCGCTATGGTATCTTTGTCCCTAATGTTACGAAAGCCTATACCAGATATATAACCACCCCCTCCTTTACCACTACTTGGTTGGTAGCTAAAATCGGCTTCGAACAACTCATCGTCTATATAACAATACAGGTATTGGTCGCCAGAGGTATCAGGGATAGGGTCTTTCTTGCAAGAAGAAAAAAAGAGTAGAAATATTATGAGTAAAAAAACTGGATTGACTCGGCTAATCTGTCCCCCAACTATAACTATTGGGGCAATAGGGGTGTAAATTCGTGTTTTCATAGCATTAAGATTTTGCCTTAAAATTAGCAAAAAAATAATTTAAAAACTAAATTTGTGCCGTCTTTACGGGGTGCCTTCACAGGCTGAGATTATACCCATCGAACCTGCCAAGGTAATTCTTGGAAGGGAAGGGAGTTTTACATAATTATCCACCAGCAACTCCGTGCCAGTGGTAGTGTTTAACGAAATTTATCAAAACAATGACAATCAAATCGTTTTTAAGCTGGGGCTTTTTAGCCATTAGCTTAGGGTTAAATGCCCAACAGAAAGATACACTAATTGTGTATCCGGACTTGCAAGAAGTCCACATCAATGCACTCAGAGCCACACCACAAACACCCATGTCCTACAGCAACATCGGTGCCCAACAGTTGGACGAGCAAAACCTAGGACAAGATATTCCTTATATGTTGTCGCTAACCCCATCGGTAGTTACCACTTCCGATGCTGGAGCAGGTATCGGCTACACGGGTTTTAGGGTTCGTGGTAGTGACCCTACACGTATCAATGTAACCATTGATGGTATTCCTCTCAATGACCCTGAGTCGCAAGGGGTATGGTGGGTCAATATGCCTGACTTTACCTCATCGGTAGAAGATATACAAATACAAAGGGGCGTAGGAACTTCTACTAATGGTGCTGGAGCATTTGGGGCTAGTATCAATCTAAAAACCCAATCGCTAAGAGCTAAACCCTATGCCACGACTAGCAATACCATAGGCTCATACAGTACTCTCAAAAATAATGTGGAGTTTGGCACAGGACTACTTGCCGATAAATTTACTCTCGATGGCAGGTTGTCAAGAATCAGCTCTGACGGCTACATCGACCGAGCCACATCTGATTTAAAATCTCTGTACCTATCTGGAGCTTACTACGGTACTGATGAGGTGCTAAAATTGAGCGTAATTTCTGGAAAAGAAAAAACCTATCAGGCTTGGAATGGTGTGCCTCTATCCTATTTAGATAACGATAGCTTGAGAACCTATAACTCTTACACCTATGACAATGAAACCGATAACTATTGGCAAGACCACTATATGCTGCACTACAACAAGCAATTAGCAAATAGTGGAACGTTCAATTTAGGCTTACACTTCACTCACGGTGAAGGTTATTACGAACAATATAAGAATGGGCAAGACTTTGCCGATTATGGTTTAAATAATGTCATTGTTGGTAAAGATACCCTTACTGAAACCGACCTCATTAGAAGAAAATGGCTAGACAATGATTTTTATGGGGCTGTATTTTCTTACAACAATAGAAAAGACAAATTAGACTATACTATAGGTGGTGGTTGGAATACTTACGAAGGTAGGCATTATGGTGTAGTGCGTTGGGCAGAATACGCCAGCAACAGCCAAATTGACCACATCTATTACGATAACGATGGTATAAAAACAGACTTTAACCTTTATGCTAAAGGTCATTACCAATACAGCGATGATGTAACCGTTTATGCCGATTTGCAACACCGACAAATTGACTACTCTTTTTTAGGTAAAGACGAAAATGGAGCAGAACGCAACGATACGGTCAATTTTGAGTTTTTTAACCCCAAGTTTGGAGCCTACTATCAAATTGATAATAAAAGCTCTGCCTTTGCCTCTTTTGCCATTGCCAATAGAGAACCAAATCGCTCGGATTTTGTCGAGTCATCGCCTAACTCCAGACCACTTCACGAAACCTTGTACGATACCGAAGTGGGCTATAAAATGGAAGGTTCTAATTTTGCCTTCTCGGCAACCGCTTATTACATGATTTATGAAAATCAATTGATATTAACAGGTAAAATTAATGATGTGGGAGAATATACCAGAGAAAATGTGGACTACAGCGAAAGAAAAGGTATAGAATTAGAAGCTGGTATAAAAATAAATCCGAAATGGTCTTGGTCTGCTAATGCTACTTTTAGCGAAAACACCATCGCACACTATACCGAATACGTGGACAATTGGGACACTTGGGGGCAAGAAAGTAAAAGCTACTCCAATACAACCATAGCCTTTTCACCAGATATGATATGGGCTAGTCAGCTGGACTACCAATTTAAAGACAACATAGAGGTGCAATTCATCTCTAAATATGTGGACGAGCAATTTATAGACAACACATCTAGTGATGATCGTAAGTTAGACGCCTATTTGGTTCATCACGCCAGACTAATATGGGACATAGAAAGTGAACTGTTTAAATCGGCAAGACTTAGCCTTCAAGTCAATAACCTGTTGGACGAAAAATACGTGAATAATGCTTGGGTTTATCGTTTTAAATCCGATGGCTACGACCCTCGACCTGACGACCCTTACGTTACAGCTAATAGTGAGGGAGGTTACGATATGGCAGGGTATTTCCCTCAAGCTAAACGCAACTTCCTAATAGGACTGTCCTTAGGCTTCTAAAACTAAAAGGACTTAAAATACACGCCCTTTGACATTGCTCAAAGGGCGTTTTTATTTGTAGAAAATATATTTTAAGGAAGATACCTCAGCAGCCTCCGATTTGCAACGTTCCAAATTTCCATCTTCCCAAGTCATATCTTCCCCATTTTTAGGATTATTAATGAAGTTTTTGGCATTTACTGCCCATCTTTCCCAATTGTAACGGTCTTTAAAATAAGCTCCTCTAAATGCCCAATATTTTTTACCCCTTCCTACTTTGTTGTTATGTAAATCCATGTATTTATCGCTATCTCTACTGTTGGGGTTAAATTGTTCGTAAGCCATCATTATCATTGCCGAAGCGGTACGTCCTAAATAACGTCTCAATTGCATACTCATAAAAACGTGTCTAAAAGCATCTCCTTTACAACCACCACATAATTCATCAGGAAAATAAAACTCCGATTGCTGGTATGAACGTGACATAGACTGAAAAATTCTAAACACAGAAAACTTAACCGCTAAAGTTATTGGAATAACAATAGGAATTGTAAGCCTATTATTCGTCCAAAATCGATTAGGAGCTGTAAACAAACTATCCATCTGACTTTTATTGAATTGTGCCAATGCAATATTGTCCCAAGCCGCTAAATCTTCAATTTCTTGAGCAGTAAGCTGGGTAAAATTCATATCATCTTCTACAGAAAAATAAGCTGGAATAGACTCATCTATTAAGGAAGAATCTACTTCCTGCATCAAGTCGCTATAATGAGCTAAACTTTCTGTAAATAGATTATAAGATTGCTCATAATTTTGACTTTCAATCATAGCCTCTTGAACCATACCTCTGTAGGCGGTTTGAGGAAATAATTCTATCAATCGCTTTTCTAAATACTCCTCCCTTGAATTAAACTGTAAATCTTGATTTAGTATCTCATACTCTCTATTGATAATGTATAAATGCGTTAGAGGAAATGCTGGTAAATGAGAATGAAAAACAGGCTCTAGAAGAGGCTCAATAGGAATGTCTTTTTGACAAGAGAATAATGACAATACTAGACATAGCATTGCCTGATAAGTTAGTTTTTTCATAAAGGGCTTAAAAAATTGATACCGAAGTTACAAAAATTTTAGCCTAACTCAAAATAGCTTTTGCAGTATCCTCATCTTTTTCCAACTGAATTTTTAAAGCATCAAGATTTTCAAAACTTATTTCTTCTCTTATGCGTTTTATGAAGCGAACCTCAATTTGTTCATTATAAATATCCGAATCAAAATCAAAAATATGCACTTCAATACTGTGTTTTTTGGATGTAAAACTTGGATTATTTCCAATATTCATCATGCCCTTAAAAAGTTGTCCTTTGACCTCCACATGGACAGCATAAACACCATCTTTAGGAATAAGTTTACTTTCATCGACAACCATTAGATTGGCCGTAGGAAAACCAAGTGTTCTACCAATCTGTTGCCCTTCAATGACTTGACCCTGCAAAGTATAATTATAACCCAAATAATCTGCGGCTTTGGACACATCTCCAGACAAGAGAGCTTGGCGTATTTTAGTTGAACTAATGCTCACATCATCAATCAATTGGGCAGAAATTTCTTCCACCTCAAAACCGTATAATGGAGCATATTCCTTGAGGTGTTCAAAAGAACCTTCTCGATTTCTACCAAAATGGTGGTTATAACCAATAACAAGTTTGTGGGTGTTTAGCTCATTGACTATGATATCTCTAACAAATTGCATGGAAGTAGTCCTAGAAAAAGCCTTAGTAAAAGGATGAATTATCAAATGATCTATCCCAGCCTGTTCTAACAACTTTATTTTTTCGTCCAAGGTGTTAATCAATTGCAAATTATGGTCGTCTGGAAACAAAACCATCCTCGGATGAGGCGAAAAAGTCAATAAAACAGTTTCTCCATTTTGATTGTTGGCGATTTCTTTAAGCCTATCGATAATGATTTTATGACCAAAATGAACCCCGTCAAAAGTTCCTGTTGTCAAGATAGGACGACTGACATTTTGAAAATCAGAAATGGAATGATATACCTTCAAATTTTACGTACTGTTTTGAATGTTAAAACCTTGTTCAAAAGTACTAATTAATTTATTGAATAAATCTTTGCGACAAACTAAATAATTCGTGTAAATTTGCCGGGATTTTATACGGATAAAAATACATTTTTTTAATACAATTAAGCATAACAAGATGTCACAAAACAAAGGTAAAATATCACAAATCATCGGACCTGTAGTCGATGTTACTTTTGAAAACAACGAAGCAGGTTTACCTGATATATACGACTCACTAGAGATTGTCAGAGAAAACGGAACTAAACTCGTATTGGAATGCCAACAACACGTCGGTGAAGATACGGTTCGCGCTATTTCTATGGACTCTACTGACGGTCTTAAAAGAGGCGTTGAAGTGTTAGCTACTGGCGCACCTATCAAAATGCCTGCTGGAGAGCACATCAAAGGGCGTGTATTCAACGTTATTGGCGATGCCATTGATGGTATGGACAATCTTGACAGAGAAAATGGTCTTCCTATTCACCGTGAAGCACCAAAGTTTGAAGACTTATCTACTTCTACAGAAGTATTGTACACAGGTATCAAAGTAATTGACCTTATTGAGCCTTATGCTAAAGGTGGTAAAATTGGTTTGTTTGGTGGTGCTGGTGTAGGTAAAACCGTACTTATCCAAGAGTTAATTAACAACATTGCCAAAGGTCACGGTGGTTTATCTGTATTTGCTGGTGTAGGTGAAAGAACTCGTGAAGGAAACGATTTGTTAAGAGAGATGCTAGAGTCTGGTATTATCGATTATGGTGAAGACTTTATGCACTCTATGGAAGAAGGCGGTTGGGATTTATCCAAAGTTGATGATTCTAAAATGGGTAACTCTAAAGCTTCTTTCGTATTCGGACAAATGAATGAGCCTCCTGGGGCACGTGCTCGAGTAGCACTTTCTGGACTAACATTGGCCGAGTATTTCCGTGATGGCGATGGTCAAGGTAAAGGTCGTGACGTTTTATTCTTCGTAGATAACATCTTCCGTTTTACTCAAGCAGGTTCTGAGGTATCGGCGCTATTAGGTCGTATGCCATCGGCGGTAGGTTATCAGCCCACTCTAGCTACAGAAATGGGAACGATGCAAGAGCGTATTACCTCAACGAAAAATGGTTCGATTACTTCTGTACAAGCAGTATATGTTCCTGCCGATGATTTAACTGACCCTGCTCCTGCTACTACTTTTGCCCACTTAGATGCAACTACAGTACTTTCAAGAAAGATTGCCGAGTTAGGTATCTATCCTGCGGTTGATCCACTAGATTCTACATCTAGAATTTTATCTCCAGATGTTGTGGGTGACGAGCATTACGATTGTGCTCAAAGAGTAAAAATGCTATTGCAACGTTACAAAGAGCTACAAGATATTATCGCTATCCTCGGTATGGAAGAACTTTCTGACGAAGACAAATTAGCCGTATCAAGAGCAAGACGTGTACAGCGTTTCTTATCTCAGCCATTCCACGTAGCCGAGCAGTTTACTGGACTTAAAGGAGTATTAGTAGATATCCAAGATACCATCAAAGGATTTAATATGATTATGGATGGCGAAATGGACCAATACCCTGAAGCTGCCTTCAACTTAGTTGGAACTATTGAGGAAGCTAAAGAGAAAGGAGAAAAGATGTTGGCTGAAGCGAAATAAAAAATTATGCTACTAGAAATAATAACACCTGAGAAAAAAGTTTTTCAAGGCGAAGTGAATTCAGTTCAATTGCCTGGAACTAATGGTAAATTTGAGGTATTGAATAATCACGCCCCAATTATATCTACCCTAACAAAAGGCCATGTAAGAGTTATTGACGGCAATAACAAAACCGAACTTTTTGAAATCAACGGCGGTGTTATAGAAATGCAAAATAATAAGATTATTGTTTTAGCAGAATAGCATTTCATATTACTTATAATTTAAAGAGGGCTACTAAGTATCCCTCTTTTTTTATATATTAGCTACACATTAAATTCCTATTGCCCTATGAAAAATCTACTTATTACTCCTTTAGTATTACTTTTCTTTTTCAAAGCTCAATCACAAATTTCTGATGGTTACCGACTTATTAAACTTCATAACATATCAAATGTTACAAATTTGAATGCAATTAATAACTCAACGAGTGGCAATCTAGCTTATAATCAAACTGATAAAAAAGTCTATAAATTTGACGGCACTAATTGGCTTCCTGTTGGTTCATTAATAGATAGAGATAAAGACACCTATATCATCGTTGATAATGGCATGGACAACGACATAGTAGACGTTACCATTCAAAACATCAATGCTTTCAAAATGAAACCCTCAAGACTAGAGTTTTTAAACTCTAATGGTTCTATTTCTATAGGCGAAGAAACAAGTTTAGCAAACACCTCCAATCAAGAACTTAATGTATTTATTGGATATAAGTCAGGTGCACTTAACTCTACTGGATATAGAAATACAGCTGTTGGCACGAGAGCATTAAGATATAATACTACTGGAGTAAGAAACACAGCTATTGGCAATAAAGCTATGATTGAAAACACCCAAGGATATGAAAATGTATCAGTAGGAAGCTATTCTTTATACTCAAACAGTACTGGCTATAAAAATTGTGGTTTAGGGGCAAGTAGTTTGGAAGATATCACAACTGGATATCGAAATACTGCAATTGGATATGGTACATTATATTCTGTTACTACTGGAAGTAATAATATAGGTATTGGAAATCGTGCAGATATTGGAGATAATTATAATAATAGAGTTAGAATTGGAAACAGTAATATTCAATATGGTGCTATGCAAGTTGCCTGGAGTGTATCTTCAGATTCGACATGGAAACGTGATATTAAACCCTTAAGCTATGGTTTAAATCTAATCAACAAACTTGAAGTCGTAGATTATATTAGAAAAACTAATGAAGACACTGAACCTTTGGGAAGAGAAATTGGCTTTATTGCTCAAAAACTAATTACAAACCTTCAGGATGTTGGTTATTTAGATCAAGGTTTTGTTAGAAATGAAAATGGCACATATAGTGTTAGATATAATGATTTTATTCCTTTGGCAATTAAAGGAATTCAAGAACAACAAGCACTTATCAATGAACTCAAAAATGAAAATACTGAACTTAAAAATGAACTTCAAAATTTTAAGAAACGTTTGGATAAGTTAGAAAGTAGAAAATAAGTATTCCTACAGGCTTCAAATATTAGCATTCACTAAATCACAACCTTTAATTTATGCTATATTTGAACTTGTAATGTTCGAGGAAAAATTAAAAAATAAACTCTCTGAAAGGCAAGGCAAAAATGCTTTACGTCAGCTGAAGACAAGTTCAGATTTAATCGACTTTTGTTCTAATGACTATTTGGGATATGCTAAACTACATCATCCAAATGAGCACCCCATGGGTGCTACAGGCAGTCGATTAATTAGTGGGACGAGCAATTTGCACCTACAAACAGAACAAGAAATCGCCAACTACCATAATACTGAATCGGCTCTGATATTCAATTCTGGCTACGATGCCAACCTTGGTTTTTTTTCGTGCGTTCCCCAAAAAGAAGATACCGTTATATACGACCAACTGTGCCACGCTTCTATTCGTGATGGCATACGTTTAGGATTGGCTCGTAGCTTTGCTTTCAAACACAACGACCTTAATCATCTTAAAGAAAAGATGAAACAAGCCAGTGGGCAAATTTTTGTGGTGGTAGAAAGTGTTTATTCTATGGACGGTGATTTCTCCCCTTTAGAAGAACTATCCTCTTTATGCCAGACATACCATGCTAAATTGATTGTAGATGAAGCCCACGCTTTCGGAGTTTTTGGGACTAAAGGACAAGGGCTATGTCAAGATGCCTACGCTAGAATATATACTTTTGGCAAAGCATTAGGAAGTCATGGTGCAGCCGTTGTGGGCAGTCAGATATTGATAGACTACTTGGTTAATTTTTCAAGACCATTCATTTACACTACGGCATTAGCTCCTCATTCAATAAAAAGAATAAGCTGGGCATACCAACACATTACAACTGCAAAAGAACGAATACAACTGCAAAACAACATCGCCTATTTTAAGTCGAATTGCCAAAACAAAAGACTGATAGAAAGCTCATCGGCTATACAATGTGTGCTGATTGGAGGTAATGACAAGACCAAAAAAATAGCCGAACTCTTAGCAACACAGCACCTTGATGTACGAGCTATTTTGCACCCAACGGTAGAAGAAGGCAAGGAACGTTTAAGGATATGCTTACATGCTTTCAATACTAAGGATGAAATTCTTAAACTTTGCCAAATTATTAATGACATTGAATGATGAGATACTTTGTTACAGGCATAGGTACAGAAATTGGCAAAACTATTAGTTCAGCCGTATTGGTAGAAGCTCTAGAAGCAGACTATTGGAAACCTATACAAGCTGGTGAATTGGAAAACAGTGACACACAAAAAGTGTTCAATTTAATTTCAAATACTAAAAGTCAGTTTCATCAAGAAAGTTATCGACTAAAAGCCGCTATGTCGCCACACGCAGCATCACAAAGAGAAGGTCTTGAAATACAACTGTCCAATTGTAAAGTCCCATCAACAGAAAACACACTAATCATAGAAGGAGCTGGAGGACTATTAGTGCCTTTAAATCATACCGATTGTATCATTGATTTAATTCCTCTTTTTAATGCTGAAACTATACTCATCAGCCAACATTATTTGGGAAGTATAAACCACACACTATTGAGTGTAGAAGCCTTACAAAAAAGAGGGTTAAGTATAAAAGGCATTCTATTTAATGGAGAAGAAAACAAGGATACGGAAGACATTATCTTATCCAAAACAGGACTTCCTACATTGGGACGAATACCACCAATTGAAGACATCAACAAAGACACCATTAAAGCAGTTGCTCAACACTTTAAACATTTAACTTCATGAGCATTTCATCTGACGACAAAAAGTATATATGGCATCCCTTCACACAGATGAAAACTGCCGAAAACCCCATTCCTATCGTTAGAGGGGAAGGCACATTATTGATAGATGAAAATGGCAAAACATATATCGATGCTATTTCTTCTTGGTGGGTCAACTTACACGGGCATGCCCACCCCTACATAAGCCAAAAAGTGAGCCAACAACTCGACACCATAGAGCACCTTATGTTTGCAGGTTTTACCCACCAAGCAGCCACTACTCTATGTGCTAAATTAAGTAAGCATTTACCCATCAATCAACACAAATTTTTCTTTTCTGGCGATGGTTCTTCAGCTGTAGAGATAGCCTTAAAAATGTGTATTCAGTATTGGAAAAACAAAGGAATAGAACGGCATAGAATATTAGCTCTGGAAGGGGGCTATCATGGCGAAACCTTTGGTGCAATGTCGGCAGGTGCTAAAAGTATTTTTTCTGCACCGTTTGAAGATTATCTTTTTGAAGTCGAACACCTACCCTTTCCCAATGAGGAAGAAGAAACTCTTACAGCTCTTAAAGAAAAATTAGAAGGGGGTAAAGTAGCTTGTTTTATTTTCGAACCCTTGGTACAAGGTGCGGCTGGTATGCGCATGTATTCTGCTCAAGTCCTCAACAAAATGATAGCATTATGTAAGCAATACGATGTCTTATGCATTGCCGATGAAGTTATGACTGGCTTTGGTAGGACAGGCAGCTATTTTGCTTGTAATCAACTTATCGAAACTCCCGATTTAATGTGTCTTTCTAAAAGTCTTTCAGGTGGCGCTTTACCTATTTCTCTGACTAGCTGCAGTCAGGCTATTTTTGATTCATTTTTAGGAAATGACCTTAGCACAGCTTTCCTTCACGGACATTCCTTTACTGGCAATCCTCTAGGGTGTGCTGCCGCCATAGCTAGTCTAGAATTATTAGAACGAGAAGAATGTCAAGAGCAAATAAAAAGCATTTCTAAGTCACATAATACTTTTGCTCAGCAAATTGCTATGCACCCCAAAGTGAAAAACCTCAGGCAATGTGGCACCATTTTAGCAATGGATATTGTGAGTAAAGAAAGTGGCTATTCTAGTGATGTTAAGCAATTGCTTTACCAACATTTTATTGAAGACGGCGTCTTACTTCGTCCTCTAGGCAATGTCCTATATATTATCCCTCCATACTGTATAAGCCATCAAGAATTACAAACCGTTTATAATAGCATTTTGAAAGCTTTGGAAAAGGTCTAAAAATGTATCTTTGAACCTATGCAAGATATACTCATCATTTCAAAATCCTCAGTGTCGGCACTTGGTCACGACAAGGATAGTATTTGGAAAAAATATCAGAGCAAAGAAACAGCCATTACAATGTGCTGTTTTAATGATAGAGATACGCCAACCGCTAAATTACAATCAGAAACGGAAGATGAATTGCAACATTTAAGAAAAGAAAATAACCATTATCGCCGATTAGACAAAAGCGTTCTATTGGGTATAATGGCAGGCAGACAAGCACTAAAACAAAGTGGCTGGAATAACTTTTCCAAGGTGGGGATTAATATGGGCTCATCAAGAGGTGCGACCCAACTTTTCGAAAAATACCACCGCCATTTTATAGAATCGCCCAATGATAGAATGACGCCTTTAGTATCTCCCACCACAACCTTAGGAAATATTGCCTCATGGCTAGCCTTCGATTTAGGTACTCAAGGAGCTACACTATCACACTCCATAACTTGTAGTACAGCCTTACACTCCATACTCAACGCTTGTATTTGGATAAAAAGTGGAACTACAGAACGTTTTATTGCGGGTGGTAGCGAAGCACCATTAAGTGATTTTACCATAGCTCAAATGAGAGCGTTAGGCATATATACCAAGAATATTGATAGCGAATGGCCATGCTCCCCACTAAATGATAGCTACAAGTCCAACACCATGGTATTGGGCGAAGGCTCAGCCGTCTTTTGTTTAGAGAAAAATAAAGGACAAAAATCATTAGCCAAAATAGTTGGTTTGGGCTATGCAACAGAACACATCAAACATCCAGCATCCTTATCAGCCGATGCTGATTGCATCAGAAAGAGTATGCAAATGGCTTTGGAAGACAGTCGTCTAAGCCAAGTCGATGCTATTGTAATGCACGCCCCTGGCACAACTCAAGGCGATCAAGCTGAGCTAAAAGCTATCAAAACAGTATTTGGAGAAAATAGCCCACACCTAATAAGCACAAAACACCATAGCGGTCATACTTTCGGAGCATCGGGCGGACTAAGTTTAGACTTAGCTATAGATATGCTCAATAAACAATCCCTTATTGCTTTCCCCTACCCAACGGATATAGAACAAAAAAATATAGCACCTAAAAGCATAATGGTAAATGCTGTAGGATTTGGAGGAAATGCCGTAAGTATTATAGTTCAAAAAACAGATTAAAAGCTATATTTGTTACATAAAGCAAACGATATGAATAAGAGTTGGACAACACAAGACGTTTTAGATATTTACAATAAACCCTTAATGGCCTTGATATTTGAGGCGGCACAAGTACACCGACAAAACCATAATCCTCTTGAAGTTCAGATTAGCACTTTATTATCCATTAAAACTGGCGGTTGTCCTGAAGACTGCGGCTATTGTCCTCAAGCTGCAAGATACCATACTGATATAGAAACCAACGACTTGATGAGTGTATCACAAGTCAAAGCACAGGCCTTAAGAGCAAAAGCTAACGGTTCATCACGCTTATGTATGGGTGCGGCATGGCGTAACATTCAAAATAACGAAGAGTTCGACCAAGTCCTTGAAATGGTAAAAACAGTCAATGGTTTAGAAATGGAAGTATGTTGTACATTAGGTATGATGACTGAAGAACAAGCACAACGTTTAGCTGATGCTGGGCTTTATGCTTATAACCACAACTTAGACACTTCTGAAGAACACTACAAAGAAATTATTTCTACCAGAGATTATGAAGATAGAATAAAAACGATTGAAAATGCGTCAAAGGCAGGTATTAGTGTATGCTCAGGTGGTATCGTTGGTATGGGAGAGTCAGTAGAAGATAGATGCGATATGTTAGTCACTTTGGCCAATATGAACCCTCAACCTAAGTCTGTGCCCATCAATGCATTAGTAGCAGTAGAAGGTACACCACTAGAAGACCAAGAAACCATATCTATCTGGGAAATGGTAAGAATGGTGGCTACTACTCGAATAGTGATGCCAAAAGCTGTAGTCAGACTTTCTGCAGGAAGAACCGAAATGAGTGATGAAGGTCAAGCTTTATGCTTTATGGCTGGAGCATCATCTATCTTTGCTGGAGATAAGCTATTAACTACGCCCAACCCAGATATCAATCAAGACATGAAACTCTTTGACATTTTAGGCATACAACCTAAAGAACCTTTCGTCGATGGAAAACAACCAACTACCAAAGAAAGCTACAAGAAGTGCCTTTCGACAAGAGGTAACGTCAAATGGAATAGACCCAATCATACTATTGAACGCAATGAAACGGCTAAAGAAAAAGCTATAGCCGCTAAGAAAACTACAGCTTAAACAAGTCTTCTACTGCATCGTAGGTAGATTTCAACAGTTTAGTTTCATTCAGATATTTAATGACTTTCTTTTTATCCTCTTGACTTACTAGCTCTAAGTCTATGTAAAGCAATTTGTTTTTTTCTCTAAATACATATTCTCCTTCTTCAATAAAAACGCCTTTCAATTTTGATATCTTCAGTGTTTTCGTCAAATTATTACCGCTTTTAATACAATCACCTTGTATATGCAAATAAGGAAGAAACAAAGAAATCACGATTAGAACGAGGTAAGAAAAGAGTAGTATATGAAGAAGAAAAGGCGGAGTGACAAAGAAATTAGACAGAATATAGATTACTGATAAAATCCCTAAGATAAACAACCATTTTTTCTTATGACGCTTTGAGT
This sequence comes from Flavobacteriales bacterium, assembly GCA_016779995.1. Lineage (NCBI taxonomy): Bacteria > Pseudomonadati > Bacteroidota > Flavobacteriia > Flavobacteriales > Flavobacteriales bacterium. The sequence continues at coordinate 17,396 of JADHMO010000010.1, read as the reverse complement.
AGTATACTTTCAACATATTAAACATAGTTTTCTAAAGATTGTTCTCCAATAAATTGCAGCAAATTATCTTTGGTTTTATCATCTAAATACTTGAGATTTAGTCTTAAGTCATCGTTCTCTGTTAGAAAAATGACATAAGAATCATTAATAATAATATTAACGAGTTCATTTATCTTCATTTTTTTGAAGTAAAATCCATTTTGAATCAATGCTTTGTCAGTAATGACTAGTACAGGTTTATTGATATACATCAAGAAGATATATAGCATATTGACAAAAAAGAATAAAAAGACAAACGAGCGATTTATTATTATAAAAAGCAAGAGAAACAGGAAGGTCAGTAATAAAAAAGTAAATCGGTATTTATTAGAATAATATAAGTTTGTAAATGGTTTCATAATTTTAAGTTTAAGTAGTTAGTGGGTTATCTTAATTCAAGATATCGAACAATAGGAAATCATATCATCATATTGATATAAAGTATAATGAAAAGTATTGAAAGAAATAGAGGGTATTTAAAGGACTCTGTTTTTTCATGAAAAGATGTTTAATTCGGTTCAAATATAGCAAATTATTTTAATTTGGGGTTTCCTAGATGACGATTAGCATCTCTCATCGTCTTGATTTTCAGTTTATTATCAAAAGATTCTTGCAAATTCACATCGGTCTGATTGGCTATGCACAGCAACACAAAAAGAACATCGGCAAGTTCTTCACCTAAATCAGAATTATCGCTTTCTTTAAAGGATTGTTCGCCATACTTACGTGCCATAATTCGTGCCACCTCTCCCACTTCTTCAGAGAGTATTGCCATATTAGTCAGTTCATTAAAATAGCGAACACCGTATTTTTTTATCCACTCATCTACCTGTTGTTGTAATTGTTGTATTGACATTATTCTTTGTTTTTTGAATCGATTAGTAGGGTTACAGGGCCATCGTTACACAAATTAACTTGCATATTAGCTCCAAATTGGCCAGTCAGAACTTGGCTTTGGGAGTCTTCACTCAAGCGTTTTATAAAGGCTTGGTAAAGAGGTATAGCAACCTCTGGACGTGCCGCCTCAATAAATGAAGGTCTATTGCCTTTTTTAGTTTTGGCATGTAAAGTAAATTGACTGACTACCAATAATTGCCCCTTGACATCAATAACAGATTTATTCATCTGATTATTCTCATCGGCAAAAATACGGAGGTTGGCTATTTTTTTACTGAGCCATTCAACATCTTGTTCCGTATCCGAATGTTCTATACCCAATAGAATGAGTAAACCTTGTTGAATCTGACTATAAATCTGACCGTCTATACTGACTGAAGCCTCCGAAACACCTTGTATGACTACTCTCATTTTTCGTAACGGTTTATTCTAAAACTTTCTTCATCTTGCTCTAGCATATTGAGGTAGTTTTTATATCGAGAAGGTGCTATTTCACCATTTTCTAGAGCTAATTTAACAGCACATTTAGGCTCGTTGATATGCAAACAATTATTGAACTTACAATCTGATTTTAGCTTAAAAAATTCTACAAAGTAATCGCCTAGCTCATACTTATCCATTTCTATTAGCCCAAAACCTCTGACACCGGGCGTATCAATGATAGATGCTCCAAAATCGAGGTCGTGCATTTCTGAAAAAGTTGTGGTATGTTGTCCTTGTTGGTGCTGTTCAGAAATTTCTTGGGTAGTAATATTTAAATTGGGCTGAATACTGTTTAATAAGGTGGACTTGCCCACTCCTGAGTGTCCAGAAATTACATTGACTTTAGATTTCATCAATTCCTTAATATCTGAGAAGTCATCATTTAGAGTACTTTTGGATAAACAACGGTAGCCAATCTTCTCATAAATAGAACGCCTTTCTTCCAAGAGAGCTAAAGTTGCTTTATCGTATAAATCGGTTTTATTGAATAGTATAACTACGTCCACGCCATAAGCTTGAGCAGACACTAAAAAACGGTCTATAAATCCCGTCGAAGTTTGAGGACTTTGCATCGTTACGACTAAAATAGCTTGGTCTATATTAGAGGCTAGAATATGTGTTTGTTTAGAGAGATTCACCGATTTTCTGACGATGATATTTTTTCTATCAAACAATTCATCAATTAGAAAGGAATCTTCTTCTTGACTGAGCAAAACTTTATCGCCAACCACAATTGGATTGGTACTTTTTATGTCTTGCATACGAAACTTACCACGAATACGGCAATTCAATAATTCACCATCATCTGTTTTGACGATATACCAACTTCCTGTAGATTTTATAACAACCCCTTGCATTAGCACAAATATACTATCTTAATTGGTGTATTTGCATTTGCTTATATTTGAAAAAAATGAAGCCTAGTGAAAAACTACCTGAAATTACTTTTTATTATTTTCTTATTTAGTCAGTGTGAAGTTTCTAATTATGTTAAATATGGAGCCACTTCAGCCAAATTTAAAATCAGAAATGACACAGCATACGTTCATGGGATACTCGGGAAAAAAGCATACCACCGATTGGAAAACCTTATTGATAAAAACCCTCAGCTAAAGACACTAACACTACTAGATGTTCCTGGCTCTATTGATGACGATTATAACATTAAATCTTGCTATTTGATAAATGATAAAAAACTAAACACGCATTTAACTTCAAAATCTATCATAGCTTCTGGTGGTGTAGATTTTTTTCTTGCTGGACAACAAAGAAGTATTGAACAAGGTGCCAAAGTTGGTGTTCACTCGTGGAGTGATGGGTTTGAAGATGGTGCAAACATAGCTAGAGAAGATAGCTCTCACCATTTGTTTTTAGGCTTTTACAAGAGTATCAACATAGACACCTCATTTTATTGGTTCACACTACAGTCTGCTAGTGCTGATTCTATACATTGGTTGACATACGATGAAATGATTCGTTATGGAGTGATAAAAAATTAAGTCAATTGACTTATCTTCGCACTATGTCTATTCAAGTTAAAGAGGTTAGCAAGTATTATGGCCAACAAGCCGCTCTGCAATCGGTTTCTTTGGAAGTTAAGAAAGGTGAGATTGTGGGCTTTTTAGGACCTAATGGGGCTGGTAAATCTACACTAATGAAAATCATTACCACCTACTTAACTGCTGATGAGGGGCAAGTCGAGGTATGCCAAGAAAATGTGGAGGAAAACCCATTAAGCGTACGCCAAAAAGTAGGCTACTTAGCCGAGCATAACCCCTTGTATTTAGAAATGTACATTAAAGAATACTTGGGTTTTATAGCCGATTTATACGGCTGTTCTAAAGAACGTGTAAGTGATATGATAGAGCTAACTGGATTAAGTCCAGAGCAACACAAAAAAATAGGAGAATTATCTAAAGGATACCGTCAAAGAGTAGGTTTAGCAGCGGCATTGATACACGAACCTGAAGTCCTTATTTTGGATGAACCTACCACAGGATTAGACCCTAATCAGTTGGTAGAAATAAGAAACCTCATCAAAAATAGTGGTAAGAATAAAACCGTTATGTTGTCTACCCACATCATGCAGGAAGTAGAAAAAATGTGCAATAGAGTTATTATTATCAATAAAGGCAAAATTGTTGCCGACGAACAGCTCGAATCCCTCAAAGCCAAAAAGGTAGATTTAGAATCCTATTTTCAACAACTGACAGCCTAAAATAATTCTGAGGCTATCTTATACACATTGTCAGAATTGCCCATGGTATAAAAATGCAAACAAGGCACACCACTTGCCTTCAATTCTTTACACTGTTCAATAGCCCATTCTATTCCAAACTGACGCGCCTCTTTATTATCTTTACATTGGCTGATACCATCGGACAAATCGCTAGGAATATCAATGTGAAAACGTTGTGGCAAAAGCGTCAATTGTTTTTTGGTTGAGATGGGTTTAATACCTGGTATTATAGGAATATCAATCCCTATGGCTCGGCATTCTTTTACAAAGTCAAAATACTTTTTATTGTCAAAAAACAACTGAGTAACAATGTATTCGGCTCCTAAATCTACCTTTTGTTTCAAATATTGTAAATCTGATTTCATATTAGGAGCTTCAAAGTGTTTTTCTGGATAGGCAGCCACCCCAATACAAAAGTCTGTTTTATAATCTTGGGCTATTTCGGGTTCTAAAAGTATTCCCTTATTCATATTCGATACTTGTTGCAACAACTCACTGGCGTATGCATGTCCATCTTCTTCTGGCTTAAAATAAATTTCAGATTTTATGGGATCACCACGCAATACTAAGACGTTATCTATGCCCAAAAAATTCAGGTCGATTAAGGCGTTTTCGGTTTCTTCCTTGTTGAAGCCACCACAAATAATATGAGGTACGGTATCTACTTGATACTTGTTCATTATAGCAGCACAAATACCAACTGTTCCGGGTCGTTTACGAACAGCTCTTCTTTCCAACAGTCCATTGGCTTTGCTTTTATAGATATGCTCTTCTCTATGATAAGTAACATCGATAAAAGGAGGCTTGAACTCCATAAGAGGGTCAATAGCATCAAAAATAGATTGTATGCCTTGCCCCTTTAAGGGAGGTAATAACTCAAAGGAAAATAATGTCTCTTGAGCTTCTTTTAAGTGGTTGGTTATCTTCATTTTTTAATTTTTAATATTAGTAGGCTAGGTTTGGTGCTAACCATTTTTCTACTTCTTCAAGGGTTGTGCCCTTGCGTTGTGCTAAACTTTCAATTTGGTCTTTTTGTATTTTACCCAAGCCAAAGTATTTGGACTGAGGGTGCGAGAAATACAAACCACTAACCGATGCTGCTGGATACATCGCTAAACTCTCCGTCAAAGAAACGCCTATGTTATTGGTCGCATTGAGAAGTTCAAAAATGCTAACTTTTTGAGTGTGGTCAGGACAAGCAGGATAACCTGGTGCTGGGCGTATTCCTTGGTATTTTTCTTTAATCAAACTTTCATTATCCAAAGCTTCTTGATGGCTATAACCCCAAAGTTTAGTTCTAACTTGCCAATGCATGTATTCGGTACAGGCTTCTGCCAATCGGTCAGCAAGAGCCTTTAGCATAATGCTAGAGTAATCGTCGTTTTCTTGTTCAAATCGGTTTATGTGTTCTTCTATTCCTAAACCTGCTGTACAAACAAAAGCCCCTAAATAATCGGAAAGACCACTGTCTTTGGGTGCGATAAAATCTGCCAATGCAAGGTTGTTAGCTTTGACCGATTTTTGAGTTTGTTGTCGTAAAGTATGAATTTCTTTGAGCTTTTCATTTCTACTTTCGTCAGTAAACAAATGAATGTCATCATCCTTACTATTGGCAGGCCATATTCCTATTACGGCTTTGGCCTTAAGCCACTTTTCAGAAACAATGTTGTTAAGCATAGCTTGGGCATCGGCATACAATTCTTGTGCTTGTTCACCAATAAGCTCATCGTTTAACAAATCTGGAAACTTACCGTGCAATTCCCAACTTTGAAAAAATGGTGTCCAATCGATATAAGGAATTATTTCCTCTAAATGAATAGTATCAAAAACCTCAACACCTAGTTTTTTGGGCAGATATAAGTCCTCTTTGTTCCACTCTATGGCTAGTTTATTTTGTCTAGCAATATCAATAGGAAGATAGGTTTTTGCTGTTTTACGATTCAAGTAATTATCCCTTAGTTTGGTATATTCTTTACTTAAATCTTCAAAATAGTGGTCTTGGCTAACTTGATTGGCTACATTGACAGAACGAGAAGCATCTATGACGTGTACAGCCTTGTCATAATGGGGTGCTATTTTCACAGCCGTATGCACTCGTGAAGTGGTAGCACCACCTATCAATAAGGGAATATCAATCTGTTGATGTTTCATAGCTTTGGCTATTTGTACCATCTCGTCTAATGAAGGAGTAATGAGTCCACTTAGACCAATAATATCGACTTGATGTTTTTGGGCTTCTTCTAGTATTTTTTCCATAGGTACCATAACACCCAAATCAATAATGTCGTAGTTATTACAAGCTAAGACCACGCCCACAATATTTTTTCCAATGTCATGCACATCTCCTTTGACGGTAGCTAACAAGACCTTTCCTGCTTTTGTTGATTGACTATTTTCTTCTAGCATATAAGGTTCTAAAACAGCTACGGCCTTTTTCATTACTCTAGCACTTTTGACTACTTGTGGCAAAAACATTTTACCGCTACCAAACAAGTCGCCAACAACATTCATGCCGTCCATTAAGGGCCCTTCTATCACTTGCAAAGGTTTGTCCAATTGTTGTCGAGCTTCTTCAGTGTCTTCTTCTATGTATTCTATCCAACCATTGACCAAAGCGTGTTTTAAACGTTCTTCAACCGATTGCTTACGCCACTCTAAGTCATTGACTTTGTTCGCTTTCTTTTGGTCTTTGACGGTTTCGGCAAATTCTAAAAGACGCTCAGTAGCATCAGCTCGTCTATTCAATAAAACGTCTTCCACTCGTTCTAACAATTCTTTAGGAATTTCTTCATAGACTTCTATCATACCAGCATTGACAATTCCCATGTCTAGACCTGCTTTTATGGCGTGATACAAAAAGGCCGAGTGCATGGCTTCTCTGACCGTATTATTGCCTCTAAAAGAAAAAGAAATATTACTGACACCTCCACTCACTTTAGCTAGTGGCAAGTTGTCTTTAATCCATTGCGTTGCTCGTATAAAATCAAGGGCATAATTGTTGTGTTCTTCTAAGCCAGTAGCTACCGTCAAAATATTAGGGTCAAAGATGATGTCTTGAGGGGGAAAAGCAACTTTTTCTACCAATAAATGATAGGCTCTTTGGCAAATTTCAATCCTACGCTGATAATTATCGGCTTGACCATCTTCATCAAATGCCATAACAATAACTGCTGCGCCATAACGCTTCACTAATTTGGCACGTTGTATGAAAGCATCTTCGCCATCTTTCAAAGAAATAGAATTGACAATACCTTTTCCCTGTATGCATTGTAATGCCGATTCGATTATCTCCCATTTGGAAGAATCTATCATAATGGGTACTTTACAAATGTCTGGTTCAGAGGCAATAAGGTTAAGAAAATGCACCATGGCTGGTTGGCCTTCTATCAATCCATCGTCCATATTGACATCTATCACTTGAGCTCCTGCCTCGACTTGTTGACGAGCCACCGACAAAGCCGTTTCATAGTCATCGGCTTTAATGAGTTTCCTAAAACGAGGAGAACCCGTTACGTTGGTACGTTCCCCCACATTCAAAAAGTTGGTTTCCGAAGTATAAACCAAAGGCTCTAAGCCACTAAGTTTTAGGTAAGGTACTTGTTTTTTCTTTGGTCTAGGAGGATACTTTTTGACCATGTCAGCAAATGCCTGTATGTGTTCGGGCGTGGTACCACAACAGCCCCCAACAATATTAACCAAACCATCTTTGACAAAAGTTTCGAGCTGACTAGCCATAGCTTGTGGCGATTCATCATATCCTCCCATTTCGTTAGGTAGTCCAGCATTGGGATAAGCACTCACATAAAAATCAGATTGGTCTGATAAGTCTTTGATATGGGGTTTCATAGCTGATGCCCCTAAGGCACAGTTAAAGCCCACAGAAAGTAAGGGAATATGAGCAATAGAAGTTAGAAAGGCTTGAGCCGTCTGACCAGAAAGTGTTCGACCACTAGCATCGGTAATGGTGCCAGATACCATAATGGGCAATCGGTATGCCTTGCTTTCAAACACTTCTTCAATAGCAAACAAAGCCGCTTTACAATTGAGGGTATCAAAAACGGTTTCCACTAATAAAATATCAACCCCACCATCTATTAAGGCACTCACCTGTTGAGCATAGGCCACCTTTAATTCATCAAAACTTACTGCTCTAAAGGCAGGATTATTGACATCAGGAGATAAAGAGGCAGTTCGGTTAGTAGGACCAATAGCACCAGCTACAAAACGAGGTTTTTGTGGGTCTTTGGCAGTAAATTCTGTAGCCACTTCTTTGGCAATCTTAGCGGATTGAAAATTGATATCATAAACACTACCTTCCAATTGATAATCGGCTTGGGCTATGCTAGTACCACTAAACGTATTCGTTTCTATAATATCTGCACCAGCTTCAAAATATTCGGCGTGAATAGTTTTGATTATATCAGGTCTTGTCAGCGATAATAAATCGTTATTACCTTTGAGGTTACAAGGGTGGTCAATAAAACGCTGACCTCTAAAATCTGACTCTTGTAAATCATAAGGCTGTATCATAGTACCCATAGCACCATCTAATACTAAAATACGCTCTTGTAGAATGTCCTCAATGCTCTTTTTCATAAAATAAGTCTTTAACTAAGACCTATCATGAAAGATGTTGAAAATGGAATGGATTATTCTCATCTGTCTTCGACTATTCGAAGTGGGAGTTAGCACCCTGCTTGGTCAGGGTTGCTAAGACATCATCGGGCCCATTCCCTCCGTCTTTCTTGATAAGTTGGTGCAAAGGTAAGCCCAAAATAATTTATAATGCAAAAAATTAATGAAATTATTTTTCTTGAAAATATTTTTCTAATTTTGCCAACGATTTAACAAGTGGATAAATTTGGCTGATTGCAACCACTCCTAAAAAATGCTAAAACAGGAATGAATCGCATCGGCTATCTTCACTTGAATTTTTTAACATAAAGACAATTAAAGATGGCTTATTTTTTCACCTCAGAATCCGTATCAGAAGGACATCCAGACAAAGTAGCTGACCAAATATCAGATGCTCTACTGGACAATTTTTTAGCCCAAGACCAAGACTCTAAAGTGGCTTGTGAAACTCTAGTAACTACGGGTCTTACCGTACTTAGTGGAGAAGTCAAGACTTCGGCCTATGTAGATGTACAAAAGATAGCAAGACAGGTTATTCACAAGATTGGCTACAACAAATCGGAGTACCAATTTGATGCCGATAGCTGTGGTGTAATTTCTGCTATACACGAACAGTCGGCAGACATCAACCAAGGCGTAGAAGCCAACAAAGGTTTGCATGCAGAACAAGGTGCTGGTGACCAAGGTATGATGTTTGGCTATGCCACAGACGAAACCGACAACTATATGCCTTTAGCCCTAGATTTATCGCACCGTATTCTAATAGAATTGGCAGAAATTAGACGTGAAGGTAAAGAGATGACCTACCTAAGACCTGATTCTAAATCTCAGGTTACTATAGAATATAGCGACGACCACCAGCCTATTCGCATCGAGGCTATTGTAGTATCTACCCAGCACGATGAGTTCATTTTGCCAAAAGACTCGAGCCCAAGCGCAATAAAGGAAGCTGAAGACAGTATGCAAAAGCAAATAGAGAAAGATGTTAAAACCATTCTTATCCCTAGAGTAAAAGCTCAATTGGAAGAACGCCAACAACAATTGTTTGGTGACGAAAAATACCACGTTAATCCTACTGGTAAATTTGTAATTGGCGGTCCGCATGGCGATACAGGGCTAACAGGACGAAAAATTATTGTGGATACTTATGGTGGTAAAGGTGCACACGGTGGAGGTGCTTTTTCAGGAAAAGACCCTTCTAAAGTAGACCGTTCGGCAGCCTATGCTACTCGTCATATTGCTAAAAATTTAGTAGCTGCAGGATTGTGCAAACAAGTATTGGTGCAAGTGTCCTATGCTATTGGCGTAGCTAAACCCATGGGAATTTTTGTAGATACTTATGGTACTGCCCAAGTAGATTTTTCTGATGGGGAGATTGCTAAAGCTATAGAAAACATTTTTGATATGCGTCCGGCAGCTATCATAGAACGTCTAAAACTTAAAAACCCTATCTATCAAGAGACAGCAGCCTACGGACATATGGGAAGAACACCACAAACTAAAACGTTCTCTTTCAATGTAGAAGGGCAAACTAAGGAAATGACCTTAGAAACTTTCACTTGGGAAAAATTGGATTATGTGGATAAGGTGAAAGCAACTTTCGGATTGTAAAATACCCCTCTGTCTTCGACTCCGCTCAGACATCGGCTGTTTACTTAGACATCGGTATTATTCTGTTGTCTGAGCGGAGCCGAAGACAACAAAAAATATATACTATTCTGATAAATTTGTATATTTGCCACACTTAAAGAAAATATGAAACAATGAAAAAATTACTTTTCTTAGCTACGCTACTAGCTTTTACACAGATAACATACGCACAAAAAGGTTTTGGAACAAACAACCCAGACCCTAGGTCTATCATAGAACTACAATCTACCGATAAGGCTTTGTATTTACCACGATTAACTATGGCACAAATCAATGCTCAAAGCGATTGGAAAGCTGGAATGATTGTGTACAATACCGATAGCAATTGCGTCTTTTTTAGAAGCGATGCCGAATGGGATTGTGTAGGAATGGATGGCGATGCTTGGTCAGTTCACAAAGAAGATACCGTTGGCTTAGCCATAAGACACGGTGATGTGCAAGTATTCAATGAAGACTCCATTGCTTCAGGCGAGGGTAAAGAAGTAATCCCCGGTTTTGAAGCACTTAACACCAATAGTGTTAGCACATATAATAGTTCGATTGATTTTGGGGGTATCATCACTATGTTTGATAAAGATGTAGAGGAGGCAGCCAATTCTTTTCACTGCGATAAAACACCAGGAAGTACTGCCGACTGGGGCTTTGGTTACAAATTCACTAAGGCATACCACATTGTGAGTACTCGCTTTCGTGCTCAAGGAGACGATGGAAATTTCTACGAAAGAACGGGTGGTGGTAAGTTCAAACTGTATAGAGGAGGAACACTAGTCTATACTAGTGATGAAATTGCCTCTGCCGATGGGGTATCGAAGTATACACCAAATGAGTTTCCAGATGTCATTGCCGATGAAATTCGCTACATCTTTGAAGCAGGAAAAACAACCAATAGAGGAGACTACAGATTCAATGCCTGTGAATGGGAAATTTATGTCGAGGAAATAAATCCTGATGTTACCATATTTTTTGCCGATGTTGAGTTAAATAGGGTTGGAATAGGTACAAACACCCCAACAGAACGATTGCATGTAGATGGAGGAGTGAAAATAACTTCTATGGCAGTAGGGTTGGACGAGGATGAAGTTGTGTTGGTTAATTCGGAAGGCATTTTAAGAAAATCGCCAAGGTCAGAAACAGGGGACGGAGATGCTTGGTCAGTAGATAAGGAAGATACCACTAATATAGCCCAACGCTATGGCGATGTATCCGTCCTAGCCAGTTTACCGATTGGTAGTGAAGGTAAAATCATCCCAGATTTCGAAGCTTTTAGCAGTTCTAGTTTTGGTTATTTCAATGCTACCCATTCTAATGGTGCTGAATCTACCCTATTTAATGGCGCTATTGAAGGAGGCACAAACTCCTTCCACGCCACACGTGTACAGAGTTCAGACCCATGGGGTATTGAGTATACCTTATCTAAAAACTATTACATTACTAAACTTCGTTTTCGAGCCCAGTCAGATGGTACTGGATATGAACACATAGGTTCTGCTAGATTTCGCCTGTATAAATACAACGAATTAGTTTATACTAGCCCTGTCATAACATCACCAACTTCAGCCTCAGAATGGACCACCTTTGACTCCATAAACGTAGAAGCTAGCCATATAACCTATCGTTTCGGTGTTGGGAACACTACACCCGGAGGAGATGGCGTCTTCAATGCCTGTGAGTGGGAGATAATGGGAGTACAATCGGATGATGATGCTATTGATGTATTTTTTGCAGACGTATCTGCCAAAAGTGTAGGTATTGGCACCAAAACACCTTCTGCAAATTTGCACGTAGCAGGAGATGCTAAAATAACTGAAATGACAACTGGTTCAACGAGTGATGAAATGGTAGTCGTAGGAAGTGATGGACTATTAAAAAAAATGAATCTATCTCCTTGGGATTTAAGAGGAAATGCGTCTATTGCTGATACTAATTTCTTAGGAACTACCGATGCCCAAGATTTAGTTTTCAAATCCAATGATACCGAACGAATGCGTATTTATGATGGTGGTGATGTTCAATATTTTGGTCAAGAAGCTAGTCCGACTGGCACGGCACAAGAAATAGTCACTAACGACGAGGCATATAATAATGCCAATTTTGGGTTATATAATGCCACACGACAATATGGTGCTAATTCAACTTTATTTAACGACGCTACAGAAAGTGGAGCAGGTTCTTTCCACTTAAATCGCACTACAACCGATATAGATTGGGGCTTTGGCTACACCTTTAATACTAAATACTACATCACTTCAATTCGAATTCAAGCACAATCTTCTGGAACAGGAAGTTGGAATTTAAGAACTGGTGGTGGTGAATTTAGATTATATAAAGATGGAGTTCACGTGTATACTAGTGGTACTATAGCAGCTGCATCAGGGCCTTCGGCTTGGACTACTGCTGACGTACCCAATGTAGTAGCTGATGAAGTGCGATATATATTCCCTGACGGCGTAAATACTTCAAATGGAGATGCTGTTTTCAATGCTTGCGAGTTTGAAATAGAGGGACAAGCTTATTCTGAAACTACTGATGCATTATTTTATGGTAATGCAGCCTCAGGATTTGTTGGCATAGGCACTACTACACCCACAGAACGTTTAGATGTCAATGGTACAGTCAAAGCTAGTGAGCTTAACTTGACCAATTTACCTGTCTATGCCGATGATGCTGCAGCGGGTACTGGTGGGCTTAGTGCTGGTGATGTCTATCGCACTACTACGGGTGAGCTAAGGATAAAACTGTAAGACTGAACAAACATCTCTGTCCTCTGTCTACGACTCCGCTCAGACATCGGTTGTTTACTTAGACATCGGTATTATTCTGTTGTCTGAGCGGAGCCGAAGACAAAGGCTGTTTATTTAGACATCGGTACTATTCTGTTGTCTGAGCGAAGCCGAAGACAAAGGCTGTTTATTTAGACATCGGTACTATTCTTTTGTCTGAGCGAAGCTGAAGACAAAGGCTGTTTATTTAGACATCGGTATTATTCTGTTGTCTGAGCGGAGCCGAAGACAAAGGTTATCTACTTCTTCCTAAAGAAAATCTGAAGGGGAACTCCGCTGAAGTCAAAACTTTCTCTGAGCTTATTTTCTATGTAACGCTTGTACGGCTCTTTAATATACTGCGGTAAATTGGCAAAAAAGGCAAAGGTTGGAGTCTTGGTTGGCAATTGTGTGCAAAACTTAATGCGTATGTATTTGCCTTTGGTAGCTGGTGGTGGGTTTTGCTCTATAAAAGGCAACATCACATCATTCAATTTAGAAGTGCTAATACGTGCTTTTCTATCTTCAGAAACTTTAATGGCTATTTCTAGAGCTTTCAACAAACGTTGCTTGGTTAGTGCCGAAATAAACAAAATAGGCACATCGGTAAAGGGAGCTATTTTTTCTCGTATTGCCGCCTCATAGGCTTTGGTTGTATGGGTATCTTTATCCACCAAATCCCATTTATTGACTAATATAACAATGCCTTTTCTGTTTTTGTCTGCCAAATGAAAAATACTTTGGTCTTGTGATTCAAAACCTAGTGTAGCATCAATAAGCAACAAACAGACGTCTGAATATTCTATCGAACGTATGGAACGCATGACAGAATAAAACTCCAAATCTTCACTGACTTTTTTCTTCTTACGAACACCAGCCGTATCAACTAGGACAAAATCGTGTCCAAACTTAGTATAGTGGGTGTCTAATGAATCTCGTGTTGTTCCAGCAATATCAGTAACGATATTCCTTTCCTCACCCACCAGGGCATTGACAAAAGAGGACTTGCCCACATTAGGTCGTCCTACAATAGCAAATCGAGGCAAATCGCTTTCTTCCTCAGCTACAGCATCAGGCAATTTAGCTATTAATTCATCAAGCAACTCCCCTGTTCCACTACCATTGATAGAAGATATACAGAAATAATCGCCCATGCCTAAGGCATACAGTTCTACGGCTTCTTGCATAATCTGACCGTTATCCACTTTATTAGCTACAAGAAAAACAGGCTTATCGGATTTCCTTAGGTGTTTGGCTACCGTCATATCCATATCGGTAACACCTTGTTGGGCATCAACTAAAAAGAGTATGGCATTCGCTTCTTCAATAGCCAAGTCCACTTGTTTGCGTATTTCGCCCTCAAAGATATCGTCCGAACCAACAATATATCCACCCGTATCAATGACAGAAAACTCCTTGCCATTCCAATCTGTCTTGCCGTAGTGTCTATCGCGAGTGACACCACTGACCGAATCCACTATGGCTTGTCGCTTTTGTATCAGCCTATTGAAAAAGGTTGATTTCCCTACATTAGGACGTCCAACTATTGCTACTATATTTCCCATTTCTATTGGTTATTGTAGCCGAATCGCTTCAGCTGTTTATCGTCATCACGCCAATCTTTATTGACCTTGACATATAAGTCCAAAAATATCTTTTTCTGGAAAAAAGTTTCCATATCTCTACGAGCTAAGGTGCCCACTTTCTTCAAGGCTCTACCCTTATGCCCTATAATAATCCCCTTTTGTGATTCTCTAGCCACAAAAATTATCGCTCTTATTTTTATGATGTCTTCTTCATCAAAAAATTCTTCTACTTCAATTTCTACAGAATATGGAATTTCCTTTTTGTAGTATTTGAGTATTTTCTCTCTAATAGTTTCGCTAACAAAAAAGCGTTCCGACTTATCGGTTAAAGCATCTTTTTCAAAATATGGTGGCGATACAGGAAGTAAGGCTTTTATTCTTGCCATAACCAAATCTAAATTGAATTTGTTGAGAGCCGAAATAGGGTGTATCTCGGCATTAGGCAACAATTCTTTCCAAAATAAAATCTGCTCTTTGACGAAGTCTTGCTCTACCCTATCAATTTTATTTAGCAACAGTAAAATGGGTAAATCGGTGTTTTTTAAACGCTCGAAAAGTTTCTCGTCTTTAAGCCCTTTTTCTCCCGTCTCTACCATGTACAACAATATATCGGCATCTTGAAAAGCACCGTGCACAAAGTCCATCATATTTTCTTGCAACTTATAGGCTGGATTCATTACACCTGGTGTATCAGAAAATACAATTTGGTGTTGCTCGTCATTAACGATACCCAATATACGGTGTCTTGTAGTCTGTGCCTTTGATGTGATAATGGACAATCGCTCGCCTACCAAAGCATTCATCAGTGTAGATTTCCCAACATTAGGGTTGCCTATAATATTTACATATCCTGCTTTATGCTCCATATCAGATAGTGTCTCGTTTGCGTTTTAATTCTTCTAAGCGTTCAAGATTGCGCTCCCAATCGGACATGTATTGCGCCAATTGTTTTTGCTTTTCTTGATATGATTCAAAGAATCCTGCTTGCGAAGATAACTCTTTGTATCGGTCTGGCTGTGACAATTCTGCATCTAATGCTTTCAGTTCCTTTTCTAAAGACTCTACCGAACGCTCCAAATTACCTACTTTATTAGACGTTTTCTTAATGTCTTTATCCAATTGCTTACGTTCTTGATAGCTGACTTTATTCTCCGTATCCTTAGATTTTGGAGAAGATGCATTTTGCTTATTTTCTAATTCAAACTGCTTGAAGTCCATGACTTTTTTGGCGTTCAAAAATTCATTGATATCACCCAAATATTCTTTTATGCCTTTAGCTTTAAACTCATAAACTTTTTCGCTCAGCCCTTGTAAAAAATCCCTATCGTGAGAAACAATAATTAGCGTACCATCATAGTTGTTTAGAGCGTTTTTCAAAATGTCTTTGGATACCATATCCAAATGATTCGTTGGCTCATCCATTATCAATAAATTGACAGGTTCTAGCAGCAATTTGCATAGAGCCACCCTAGCTCTCTCCCCACCAGACAAGACTTTTATCTTCTTTTGTGCGGCATCACCACTGAATAAAAAAGAACCTAACATATCCCTTACTCTTGGTCGGCTATGCTCGTCGGCGGCATCTTCAACCACTTGTAAAATGGTCTTATTCTCATCTAGCAACTCAGACTGATTCTGAGCGTAATAGCCTACTTTGACTTGGTGCCCGTATTCGACTTGACCCTCAAAAGGAATACTATCTACAATTATTTTTGCTAAAGTAGTTTTACCCTCACCATTTTTTCCTACAAAAGCTATTTTTTCGCCCCTTTCTAACAATAGGTCAATGCCTTTTAAGACTTCTAATTCATCATAACTTTTAGATACCTCATTGACCTTCAATGTGACTTTTCCAGAATGTGGAGCAGGAGGAAATTTAAAATGCATACTAGCCGTTTCATCTTGCTCCACTTCTATCATCTCCATTTTATCCAACTTCTTGATTAAGCTTTGAGCAAAAGCAGCTTTACTTTTCTTGTAGCGAAACTTATCTATCAGCATCTTAGTCTGTTTAACCTCTTTGTCTTGGTTTTTCTTAGACTGTATTTGCTTTTCTTGTCGGTCTTTTCTAAGTTCTACATACTTACTGTAACTCGCCTTATAGTCATTGGCTTTACCCAAAATCAAATCAATGGTTCGGTTGGTAACAGCATCTAAAAAAGCTCTGTCGTGAGAAACTAAAACAACTGCTCCTGAGTAGTTTTTGAGCCAACTTTCTAACCAAACTATAGATTCAATGTCTAAGTGATTGGTAGGCTCATCGAGTAATAATACATCGGGCTTACTCAATAGTATTTTAGCAAGTTCTAGTCGCATACGCCAACCCCCACTAAACTCATTGGTCTGTCGAGAAAAATCATCCAATTGAAAGCCTAAACCCAATAGTACTTGACTCATTTCAGACTGTATGGTATAACCACCCAATAAGCCAAATCGCTCGTTCAATTCATTGAGGTCGGTAATGAGCTGCATATAGCCTTCGGATTCGTAGTCGGTACGCTCACTCATTTCTAGATTAATAGCGTTTATTTTTTCTTCTAGCTCTTTGATTTCTTTGAAGGCTAATTCGGCTTCCTGCTGTACCGTACGTCCTTCCTCAAAATCCAAATCTTGACGTAAATAACCCAATGTAGAATCGTTAGGAGTAGAAATGCTACCCTCATTGGGAGATTGCTCACCAGAGAGTATTCGCAATAAAGTAGACTTGCCAGCACCGTTCTTTCCGACTAATCCAATGCGGTCGCCTTTATTGACCATAAAAGAAACCTTGTCAAAAAGCTCTTGACCACCAAAATAGACCGATATGTTATTCGCCGAAATCATAAGTCTGCAAAAGTACACTTTTTAGTATCCTTATAAAATGTGGATTTTTTTAGCAAAAACATATAATTAATGTATATTTGCCCTCACATCGCGAGGTGGAGCAGTTGGTAGCTCGTCGGGCTCATAACCCGAAGGTCGTAGGTTCGAGTCCTGCCCTCGCTACTAAAAACAAAATCGGTTTTTTAACCTAGAAAAGTGCGTTTAATCACGCACTTTTTTTATGTCAAAAATTAACCGTTTTTTGGAATGCGTACAAAGAAACGTACAAAAAGAAATTTCAGCCTT